>CAXSHC010000122.1:0-8169 GCA_964236745.1 uncultured Acetobacteraceae bacterium | reverse complement strand
CATCCCCAACCACGGCACGCTCCGCATCGGCGACACCCTGACCGAGGGAGAGGACATCCGCTTCACTGGGGTGCCGCACTTCGCGCCCGAGATCCTGCGCCGCGTGCGGCTGGACGACGCGATGAAGGCCAAGAAGCTGCGCTCGGCGCTGCAGGAGCTGGCGGAGGAGGGAGTGGTGCAGCTGTTCCGCCCGCAGGACGGCAGCCCGCCCATCGTCGGCGTGGTCGGCACGCTGCAGCTCGACGTGCTTCAGGCGCGCCTGGTCGGTGAGTACGGCGTGAGCATCGGCTTCGAAAGCACGCCGTATTCCCTGGCGCGCTGGGTCGACGGCGACAAAACGGCACTGGCCGGCTTTGTCGCCACCAACCGGTCCGCGATGGCCGACGACATGGACGGCGCCCCGGTATTCCTGGCCAGTTCCACGTTCATGATGCGTCGCACCGCGGACATGAACGCCAGTCTTCACTTTTTCGACATCAAGCAGATCGGTGCTGCTCCCGGCTGATGCGTTGCCCACCGGATCCCGGCGTTTTTACCAATTCTTAAGTTCCGCCTCCTAGCAATGGCAGCTGTCGCTGGCAGCGGTTCGGGCATCCGGTTCCCGATCTCCTGTCGGCTCGAAACAGCTTGTTCCAGCCAGCAGGACGAACGTCATGAGCACGCAAGACAGCAGCGTCGAAATCACGGGTGCCGGTTCCGCGACCGCCGTCAGCGGGCAGCCAGGGTTTCTTCTTCCCGATCCGGTGGTGACAAGCGGCGACGGGTCGATCGTGTCGGCCACGCTGCTGCTCGACGCCTCGGAAGGCACGCTGTCGATTGCGAACGTTTCCTCAAACGTTTCGGCAACGCTGATCCAGCGCCCGGACATCACCACCAGTGCCATCCTGATGAGCGGCAGCGCCGCCGAAGTGGAGGCAGCCTTGTCGAAGGTGATGCTGACGCCCACCGCCGGGCTCACGTCATCCTCCTCCGGCAGCTACCAGCTGATCCTGGCCAACGACGCGCAGCGCAGCTTCGTCACCGGCAGCCTGACGATCGCGGCGGCACCTTCGGTATCGCCCACGCCAGTCGCAACCACGGCGCCCGCCTTCGTGCAGACCAACTCCAGCTACGTCGTCAGCGGCGACGCGTCGCAGGCCGCGGTCATCGACGCGGGCACCACCCCTTCCACCGTCACCGGCGGTGCTGCCTCGCTTGATTTCACCGGCGGCAACGCGACGCTCTACCTCAGCGGCACGGGCAGCACCACGGTGCACAGCGAGGGTGGCAACACCGTTTGGGTGGGTGCGGCACCCCTCAACTACGTCAGCGGCGGCAACAGCACGCTGCAGGTCAGCAGCGGCAGCATCGTCATAAGTGGCGGCACCGCGACCGACAGCAACATGATCGTGCTCGCGGCCACCGGAACCGGCGCCGTCGACGTGACCACCTCCGGCCCGTCCGGCACCGTGCTGTTCGGTGGTTCGTCCTCGCTGCACTATGCCGGCGGCAACGCCACCCTGGTCCTGAACGGTGCCGGCATGACCGGCAGCGTTGTGGTTGACAGCACCGGCGGCAACACCGTCTGGGCCGGCGCAGGGAACCTGCTCTACAATTCTGGCGGCTCCAGCTCGCTCGTCCTGTCGAGCGGCGCCACCACCGTCACCGGCGGCGCAGCCGGGTCCGCTACCAGCATCTCGATGGGCAGCGGCACGCTTGCCTATGATGGCAGCGCCGGAACGGCCACCGTGCACGGCGGTGCCGGCACGGCGTCGATCACGGGTGGCAGCGGCGCCCTCAGCGTGGACGGCGGCAACAGCGTGGTCGCGCTCACCAACGGCAGCGCCACCGTCGCCGGCGGCGGCGCCGGCACGAACAACGTGGTCTACAACGGCAGCGGCGACCTGGTCTTCCAGGGCTCCGCTGGTGCTGCGGTCGTCACTGGCGGCACGGGTTCCGACACGGTGCATGCGGGTTCCGGCGGCGGCTGGTTCGGTGCCGGCACCGGTGGCAACAGCTATCTGCAGGCGAGCGGCGGCGGCACCTTCCTGCAAGGGGCTGCCAATGGCGACGTGCTGGTGGGCGCAGCCGGGGGGGCCACCTGGATGCAGGCCGGCGCCGGCAACGAGACCCTGCTCGGCGGCAATAGTTCGGGCACCGTCACCATGCAGCTCGGCAGCGGCTCGGACCAAGTGGCGCTGTCCACCGGCACCAGCGCCATCACCACCGGCAGCGGCACCGCCAGCATCTCCGGTGGCGGCGGCACCGACCTGCTCAGCATCGCCTCCAACAGCGGCGCCACCCTGTTCTCGTCCAGCAGGACGGACCACGCCACCGTCAACGGCTTCCGGTTCGGCACCGACCACCTGGCCCTGTCCGGCACCACCGTCACCGGCCTCATCCACTCGAGGGCAGGCACCGTCATCAACCTGTCGGGCGGCGGCTCGATTTCCTTGAACGCCGTTCACGTGACCAACACGGATGGGTTGTTCGGCTAGAACCATCCAGTTGCCCCCGGGCGCGACCGTGGCCGGGGGAACATGCCCTGTCATCCACCGTTGCCGCTGCACACATCGTGCAGGAGACGCGGATGCCCGATATCAACGGACGCAGGATCGCTGTGCTGGCGACCGACGGGGTCGAGGAGGTGGAGCTGGTCAAGCCGGTCGAGGCGCTGCGCGCGGCTGGCGCCACCATCACCCTGGTGTCGCTCAAGGCTGGGCGGATCCAGGCGATGAACGAGGACGTGAACCCGGCCGGCACGCATCAGGTCGACCTGGTGGTCACCAAGGCCGACGCGGGATCGTTTGATGGCCTCGTGCTGCCGGGCGGCACCACCAATCCCGACAAGCTGCGCCTGGACGAGAACGCGGTCGGCTTCGTGAAGGGGTTCGTGTCGGCGGCCAAGCCGATCGCGGCCATCTGCCACGGCCCCTGGATGCTGATCAACGCCGGCGGCGTCGCCGGGCGCACCATGACCTCCTGGCCGTCGCTGCAGGCCGACCTGCGCAACGCCGGCGCCACCTGGGTGGACGAGACCGTGGTCAGGGACGGCAGGCTGGTTACCTCGCGGAATCCCCAGGACCTGCCCGCCTTCTGCGAGGCGATCGTGGCCCTGTTCGCCGAAGCCGCCTGACGCGACGCGCCCTATCCCCCGTCGTTCCAGCAGCGCATCAGGATGCGGGCCGATGGCAGCAGCATCGGCTCGGCTCCCGCCAGGAGCCGAGGCACCTCGTCCGGCGTCACCACGCGTAGCGCGTCATATTCCTCGTTTCCTGCAAGCACCCATCGCGCCTCCATCGCCGTGAAGGACAAGGGGGTCCGGAGCAGGAAGCCTATGTCGACCACATGCGTTTCTGCGTGCTCGATCGCCGCGACCGCGCGGATGTCCCTGGCTTCGGCCGGCTGCAGGCCGAGCTCCTCGTGCAGCTCTGCCAACAGCTGGCCGGCGAGGTCGATCGCGGTTGCGCCGTTCCGCATTTCGACGTTGCCGGCAGGCGGCGCCTGCCAGAAGCCCGGAAGGTAGACCGCCCCGGCCTGGCGCCGCCCCAGGACCAGCCCATCCAGGCATTCGATCAGGCCGTTCACCGCCAGCGCGCGTATCCCGAGCCGGTCGAACAGCGCCGGACGACGCATCTGCGCCAGCACGCGCCGGTATTCGGTCCAGTGGCCCGTGATCTGGTCCGGCGAGATCCGGTCGGCGCAGAACACCCGGCCGTTGAACAGGTCCGGCCGCAGCGCGCGTTCTGCCGTCCAGATCGAGGCAACCTGCTGCTCCAAATCCGGTGGCAGCTCCGACATCGCGCCGTCGACCGCAAGGCTCACCTCCGCGCGAAGCGCCGTGCTGCGCCAGCCCGCGTCGGGGTTTCCCACGCGGGGGCGCCGGTCAGCCCATCTGCTCGTGCCAGCTGTGGCCGGTGGAGCGGATCAGCGTGCGGGCCGCTTCCGGTCCCCAGGTGCCGGCGCTGTAGTGGTGCAACGTGCCGGGATGGCTGTGCCACGCCTTCAGGATCGGCTCCACCCAGGTCCAGGCCGCTTCCACCTCGTCGCGTCGCATGAACAGCACCGGGTCGCCGCGCACCGTGTCCATCAGCAGCCGCTCGTAGGCATCCGGGTAGCGCGCGCCGAAGGCCTGCTCGAACGACACGTCGATGTTGGCGGGGCGCAGGTTCATGCCGTCGCCGCCCGGCACCTTGTTCATCACCGAAAGCTGTATGCCTTCCTCCGGCTGCAGCCGGATGATCAGGCGGTTGGCTTCTAGCTTGGTCGGAAAGATCGACCACGGGGTTTCGCGGAACTGCACCACGATCTCGCTGACCTTGGCGGGCAGGCGCTTGCCCGAGCGCAGGTAGAACGGCACCTTGCCCCAGCGCCAGCTGTGCACCTCCGCCTTGATGGCGATGAATGTTTCGGTGTCGCTTTGCCGGCCCTCGCCGAGTTCCTCTAGGTAGGCCGGCACGATTTCCTTGCCGACCTGGCCGCGCCCGTACTGGCCGCGCACCGCGACGTGGGGCACGTCGGCTTCCGTGATCGGCTTCAACGCCCGCAGCACCTTGAGCTTCTCGTTGCGCAGGTCGTCTGCTTCCAGCGAGCCCGGTGGCTCCATCGCCACCAGGCACATCACCTGCAACAGGTGGTTCTGGATCATGTCGCGCAGCGCGCCGGAATGGTCGTAGTAGTCGCCGCGTCCTTCCACGCCCACGGTTTCGGCGGCGGTGATCTGCACGTGGTCGATCGCGTCGGCGCTCCAGATGCGCTCGAACACCGGGTTGGCGAAGCGCAGCGCGATCAGGTTCTGCACCGTTTCCTTGCCGAGGTAGTGGTCGATGCGGAAGATCTTCTTTTCGTCGAAGAAGCGGCCGACCTCGTTGTTGATGCGCCGCGCGGAATCGAGGTCGTGCCCGATCGGCTTCTCCAGCACGATCCTGGCCGCCTCGGTGATCAGTTCCTTCGCCGACAGGTTGGCGCAGATCGGCCCATACAGGTCGGGCGAGGTCGCCAGGTAGAACACCCGTATCCTGCCGCGCACCTCGTCGCCGAACAGCCGCAGGAGGTTCTCCCAGCTGCTTTCCGCTTCCGCGCCATTGACGCTGGCGTAGAACACCATGCCGAGGAACTGCGTGACCAGCGCGTCGTCCAGCGCGTCCGCCTTCACGAAGCGCCGCAACGCTTTTTCCGCGCGACTGCGGTAGTCGTCGTCGGACAACGGCGACCGGGCGGCGCCGATGATACGCGAGTCGGGCGGGATCTGCTTGTCGCGGAACCGGTGATACAGCGCCGGCAGCAGCTTGCGCATGGTCAGGTCCCCGGTGGCGCCGAAGACGACATAGTCAAAGCTTTCCACCGTGCTCATTGCTGGCATCCCATCGCCTCCCTGCTGCCCGTCCGGCGTGACGGCGCTGCCGGCATTGTCATTGACCGGGCGCGTCCTGCCAAGGTAAGCCCCCCGGCCTTGGCGGTCGATCGGGACCGCCGCCGGGGCGGGGACGAAGGATCATGACGCTGGAAGCGGCGGACCGGGCGGCCGGGCACGACGACGCACCCGCGGACAGCGCGGCCAGCGCCGTGGGCGGCATCGCCGCGGACCGGCTGCGCTCCATCATCGAGCGGGTCGAGCGGCTGGAGGAGGAGCGCAAGGCGCTCGGTTCCGACATCAAGGACATCTTCGCCGAAGCGAAGTCGGCCGGCTTCGACGTCAAGGTGATCCGCCAGATCATCCGCATACGCAAGCAGGAGCCGTCCGACGTCGAGGAGCAGGAAACCCTGCTCGACATCTACCGGCGCGCGCTCGGCATGTAGGATGGCGGCAGTGTTGGCGGGTCTGGCGGCTCGGATTCGCTTGGGATTATAGTCGGGCGTGCCGTTGACGCTGCCCCTGCCGGACTGGATGCCGTGGTGGATACAGCTCGCGATCCTGATGATCGCGATCCTGTTCGGCTTCGCCCTGCTGATGATGCCGTTCGCGGTGTTCGGCCTGAAAAGCCGGCTCGAGCTGATCGAGGCGCAGCTCGACGACGTCCACGCCGAGCTGCGTATGCTGGGAACCCGGCTGCCGGAGGTGGCGCGCCGGCCCGTACGTTCCACGGGGCAGGAGCCGGTGACGGAGGAGATTACGCCGCGTCCGCCGCCGGCACGCCCCCGTCCGCAGCCCATCCCGGTTCCACCCGTGTCGCCGCAGGCGGCGCCGGTGGTCTTGCCGCAGGCAGCACCGGTGTTCGACGTGCCGAGACGTTCTCGCGACGATGATTGGCCTGACGCGTCCCCGTTCGGCGAGGAGGAGATGGCGCCGAGGCGTCCGCTGCGTACCACATTGCCCCGGGATGGCGACCAGGACCGCGTCCCGCGCAGCCGGTCCGAGCCGACCCTGCGCTGGCCCCCGCGCTGATCCTGCGTTGCCGACCTTCCCGAACGGCCGCGGTTCAGGCTGGCGCCAGCACCAGGTCATCGCGGTGGATCATCTCGTCGCGGCCGCGCCAGCCGAGCAGCGCCTCGATCGCGTCCGACCGGTAGCCGATGATCCGAACCGCATCCGCGCTGCCATAGGCCGACAGCCCACGGCCGATCCCGACACGGTCTTCCGACATCACCAGCACCAGGTCGCCCCGCCCAAAGGACCCTTCGACCGCTCGCACGCCCGCCGGAAGCAGCGACCCACCGGCGCGGAGCGCGCGCGCCGCCCCCCCGTCGATCACCAGCTGCCCTGCCGGCCGCATGCTGCCGGCGATCCAACGCTTCCAGGCCGAGCGCCCTTCAGGCGCCGGCAGGAACCAGCTGCAGCGCGTGTCCGTCCCGAGCGCCCGGAGCGGGTTGCCGACGCTGCCCACGCCAATCGCCATGGCGCAACCGGCCCGTGTGGCGATGCCGGCGGCCAGCAGCTTGGTCCGCATGCCGCCCGAGGAGTAGCCCGGCGGCGGCGCCCCGCCCATGGCCTCGATTTCCGGGGTCAGCGCCGTCACCAGCGGGATGTGTCGCGCGTGCGGATCCTGCCTTGGGTCGGCGGTGTAGAGCCCGTCGATGTCGGATAGCAGCACCAGCTGGTCGGCGCCGATCATCTCCGCCACCCGAGCCGCCAGCTGGTCGTTGTCGCCGAAGCGGATCTCGGCGGTGGCGACCGTGTCGTTCTCGTTGATCACCGGCACGCAGCCGAGCCCGAGCAGGGTGGACAGCGTCGCCCGCGCGTTCAGGTAGCGCTGCCGATCCTCGGTGTCGTCCGGGGTCAGCAGCAGCTGCGCCGCCACCAGCTTGTGTGCCGACAGCGCGACGCTCCAGGCCTGCGCCAGCCGGATCTGTCCGACCGCGGCGGCGGCCTGCTTTTCTTCCAGGCGCAGGCTGCGTCGCGTCAGCCCGAGCGCGTGGCGCGCCAGCGCGATGGCGCCGGACGAGACGACGATCACCTCCACGCCGCGCGCCCGCAAGGCGGCGATGTCGGCGGCGACCCCGTCGAGCCATTCGGCACGCAAGGCAGACGCTTCCGCATCGACCACCAGCGCGCTGCCGATCTTGACCACCAGGCGGCGTGCCTGATGCAGCGACGGCACCCGTGGGGAGGGATCCGGCAGGCTCATCCGGTGCGTCGGCCCTCGGTCACGCGGTCCTGCAACACGCGCAGCGTTTCCGCGACGTTGCCGTGCGTGGCGGCTGACAGCATCAGCACCGGGGCGCCCGTGGCCTTTTCCAGTGCCCGCCTACGCGTGCCGAGCTGCTGCGGCGTCATCGCGTCGGTCTTGTTGATCGCCACGATCTCCGGCTTGTCCGCCAGCCCGCCGCCATAGGCCAGGAGCTCCTCGCGCACGGTCCGCCACGCGTCCACCACGTTGCCAGCTGCCCCGTCCACCAGATGCAGCAGCACGGCGCAGCGCTCGACGTGGCCGAGGAAGCGGTCGCCCAGCCCGGCGCCCTCGTGCGCACCCTCGATCAGGCCCGGGATGTCGGCCAGCACGAACTCCTCGGAGTCCGACAGCCGCACCACGCCGAGCTGCGGATGCAGGGTGGTGAAGGGATAGTCGGCGATCTTCGGCCGCGCGGCGGAGGCCACCGACAGGAAGGTGGACTTGCCGGCGTTGGGCAGCCCGATCAGCCCGGCGTCGGCGATCAGCTTGAGGCGCAGCCAGACCCAGCGCTCCTCGCCAGGCCAGCCGTTATCGGCGCGCCTGGGCGCGCGGTTGGTGCTGGTCTTGAAGCTCGCGTTGC
>CAXSHC010000121.1:0-8192 GCA_964236745.1 uncultured Acetobacteraceae bacterium | reverse complement strand
GCGGCAGCAGCTCGTCCAGGCTGCGCACCAGAAGCACGGCGCCGGACGCGTCGACCATGCGCACAAGCGTTTCCGGCTCCGCGAACTCGCGCATCTTCTGGCGACAGCCGCCGCACGGCGTGCACGGCGCGCGGCCGTCGCCGGCCACCACCACCGCCCTGATGCGCCGGCTGCCGGCCAACACCATGGCGGCGATGGCGCCCGCTTCCGCGCAGGTTCCTTGTGGATAGGCCACGTTCTCGACGTTGCAGCCGGCGTGGACGATGCCGCGCTCGCACAACAGCGCGGCACCGACCCGGAAACGCGAATAAGGCGCATACGCCCGTTCCACCGCCGCCTCGATCAAGCCGTCCACCGTTGTTTCCCTTCGTGCCGCAGTTCGAGCCTAGCCCGCCCTCCCGCTCCTCTGCCACCAGACGCCGGCGTGTCGCGACACTTGGAGGACAACGAGGCGATCCCTATCCTCCCGGCATGGCCAGCCCCGCACCCGACCTTCGCGCCCAGCCCGACCCGAGCGTGGCCGAACTGCTGGCGGCGCGCGCGCAGCTGCGCATGGACCCGTTCGAAGGGCTGATGCTGGAGGAAGTGGCGCTCGGCGCGATCGCCGACGCGCTCGGCACCCCGGTATGGGTGACAAGCGCCGGCACCCTGCGCGGCCGCTACCGCCAGCTGGCCGCCGTTCTCGCCGAGGCCGGCCTGGACGCGCACGTGCACTACGCGGTCAAGGCGAACGACCACCTGGCGGTGCTGCGCGTGTTGTCGGCCGAGGGTGCCGGCGCGGACGTGGTCAGCGCCGGCGAGCTGCACCGCGCGCTCATGGCCGGGATCGCGCCAAACCGGATCGTGTTCTCCGGCGTCGGCAAGTCGGACGACGAGCTGATGCTGGCGCTCCAAACGTCGATCGCGCAGATCAACGTGGAAAGCCGCGAGGAGCTGGAGCGCCTGTCGGTTATCGCCGCTAGCACCGGTTGCACCGCGCGGGTCGTGCTGCGGGTCAACCCGGACGTGGACGCCGGCACCCACGCCAAGATCTCCACCGGCCGCGCCGGGACCAAGTTCGGCGTCGCCCATGACGAGGCGGCAGCACTCTATGCGCTGGCGTCCACGCTTCCGGCGGTCGAGCCGATCGGCTTTGCGGTGCATATCGGCAGCCAGATCGCGGATCCGGCGCCGTTCCGCGCCGCCTATGCCCGGATCGCGGCGCTGGTGCGTCAGGTGCGCGCCGCCGGCCACGCGGTGTCCACCGTGGATTGCGGCGGCGGGCTTGGCATCGGCTACCGCGACGAGCCCGCCGGGTCGCCGCGCGCGCTGGCGCACGCCATCCGCCTGACCCTGGGCGGACTCGGCCTGCGCCTGCTGCTGGAGCCCGGACGCTGGCTGGCAGCACCCGCCGGCGTGCTGCTGTCGCGAGTGGTGAGGGTCAAGCGCCAGGCGGACGCACCGCCCTTCGTGGTGCTGGACTGCGCGATGAATGACCTGCTCCGGCCCAGCCTGTACGACAGCTGGCACGGCGTGGTGCCGTTGTCGGCGCGCGACGCCGTGGCGCCCGCGGCACCGGCGCACCTGGTCGGCCCGGTGTGCGAGACCGGAGACACCCTGGCGCGCGACCGCCTGCTGCCGGAGCTGTGCTGCGGCGCCCGCGTGGCGATCCTGGACACCGGCGCCTACGGTTCGGTGATGAGCTCCACCTACAACGCTCGCCCGCTGGCGGCCCAGGCCCTGGTGGACGGCGCCCGCTGGGCCCCGATCCGTGCACGCCAGCCGGTGGAAGCGCTGTGGGCCGGGGAAAGCGTGCCGGACTGGATCGGCACGAGGCGCACGGGGATCGCCAAATGAGCCTGCCGCACCCTTCCGGCGATGCCCTCCTGCTGCTGCACCGGGCACGACGCAGCGCCGGGCGCGTGCTGTGGATCGAGCAGCTCTGGCCGGCGATCCTTCTGGCTGCGGCTGTCCTGCTTGGGGTGGCGGTGCTGTCCCTGCTTGCCCTGCCGCAGCGGTTGCCCGTTTGGCTGCACGCGCTGCTTCTGCTTCTGGCGGTGGCCTGGCTGGCGCGATCGCTGCACCACCGCCTGCGTTTCCTGCACACCCCCTCCGTGCCGATGCGGGACGGGCGGATCGAGCGGGCCTCGCGCCTGGCTCACCGCCCGCTATCCACTCTGTCGGACCGTCCGGCCTCGGCAACGGGCCCTGACGGGGACGGGGATGCCGTCCTGATCTGGCAGGCGCACCTCCGGCGCACCGGGGCCGGGCTGCAGCGCCTGGCCGCCGGCCCACCCCGCCTGTCGCTGCGCGCGCACGACCGTCACCGGCTCGCCCCGGCGCTGCTCGCGGCGCTGGCGGTGTCGCTGCTCCTAGCCGGGCGGGACGCGCCGATCCGCCTCGCGTCCGGCTTCTGGCCCGGGCTGGAGGTGCCGCTCGGCCCGAAACCGCTGCTCCAGGCCTGGATCACCCCACCGGACTACGCCGGCGGCGCACCGATCTTCCTGTCCGGCCCGGACGGGCACTACACCGTGCCCGCCGGCGCGCGGTTGAGCGCCAGCCTTTCCGGCACCGGCTCCAAGCCGGCGCTGACGCTGCGCGGCGCCGGTTCATCCCAGTTTGATCGCCTATCCGACGCGAGCTGGCACCTGGACCGGCTGCTCACGGTCGACACCCCTGTGGTGGTGCGGGCCGGAGGCTACCGGCTGGCGAACTGGCACATCACGGTGCAGCCGGTGCCTGTGCCGGTCGTCAGCTGGAACGGCACGCCCGGTCCGGCCACCGACCTGCCCTGGCACACGAGGCTGCCGTGGTCGGTGTCGCACCGCTACGGCGTGCGCACCTTGTTCGCCGAGCTGCGCCTGGCCGATGCCGGCCCTGGCGGGCGCGTGCTCCGCATCCCCATCCCGCTGCCGGGCCTGCCTACCTCGGCGCATGGCGTGGCGACGCCCGACCTGTCCGCCGATCCCTGGGCAGGGACGGCGGTAACGGCGGTGCTGGTCGCCACTGACGCCACCGGCCAGTCCGGCCGCAGCGCGGAGGCACGTTTCACCCTGCCGGCAAGGGCGTTCCACAATCCGCTGGCGCGCGCGGTGCTGGACCTGCGCCGCAGAATGGTGCTCGGCCGCGAGGCGCCGGCACAGGTGGCCGACGATCTCCAGGCGCTGGGCGACACGCCGGGCGCCTTTGCGCAGGACTCCAGCCTGTTCCTCAACCTGAGCACGGATGCGTCCCTGCTCCGCCTGTCCGGTGGCGCGGGCGGGACGCGCGACGAGGCCTCGGACCGGCTCTGGCAACTAGCACTTGCCCTGGAGGACGGGCTGCACAACGACCGCGCCGGCGCACGGGCGGCGCTGGAAGTGCGCGCGGCGCAGGACCGGCTGGCAGCCCAGATCGAGCGTATGCGCCAGCTTGGCCGCAACGGCCAAACAGCCGCCGAGCAGTCCGAGCTGCAGCAACGGATCGCGGCCCTGAAGCAGGCGATTGCCCGCCGCATGCAAGCATTGGCGTCGCAGGCGGCGCGCAACCACGCCGCGATGCCGCCGATGCCGGACGCGTCGGCGCTGAACGGCGACGACCTCGGCCGCATGCTGAAGCGCATGCAGGACGAGGCCGCGAACGGTCATCCCGAGGAGGCAATGCGTCAGCTCGGGCAGATGCAGGCGATGCTGGAGCACATGCGCGTCGCCACCCCGCAGGACCTGCAGGCAGCACAGCAGCAGGCACAGGCGCAGCAGCAGGCGCGTGACCAGATGGCGGCGGTGCAGGACCTGGTGCATCGGCAGTCTGCTCTGCTCGACCACGCCCAGGCCAGGCAGGCGCAGCAGGAGCGTGCAAGGGCACAGGACGATCCGGGCGCGGAGCCCGGCACCGCCGACGACGGCGAGGACGCGGCCGGCAGCAACGCCCTTCCGGGCGAAACGGACGGTGCGGTGATGGACCCCGCGACACGCCGGCTGATGCAGCAGCTCGGCGTGGCGATCGGCGGTGATCCGCCGCAGAACGCCGGGCCGAAGCAGCAGGCTCCCGGACAGCAAGCGACGGCACAACAGGCTCCGGCACAGCAAGCCCCGACACAGCAAGCCAACGACGCTGCCCGTCAAGGCGACCGCCATGCCCAGCACGTGCTCCGGCGTGCCCTGGACGAGCTCGCCACCGAGTTCCAGGCGCTGACCGGCAAAAAGGCGGGCTCGCTGGCCAAGGCGGCCGACGCGATGGCGCAGGCGCACGGTGCGCTGGCCAAGGGAGAGGACAGTTCCGCCGCGCAGGCCCAGATGCAGGCCCTGTCCGCGCTGCAACAAGGCGCGCAGCAGATGCGCAGCGCCATGAGTTCCGGGCGTTCGGCGGCGGGCGGCCTGGCGCTCCTGCCGGGCGGCAACGACGCCGGCCAGGACGGCGCCGGCAACGAGCCGGGCGACCAGGATCTCGGGGAACAGGAGGAGCCCGGTGGACGCGACCCGCTTGGGCGGCACCTCGCCGCCGGCCATTCCGGGATGGATGACGGCGACGAGACCCACCTGCCGGACCAGGCGGCGCCGGCACGCTCGCGCCAGATCGAGCAGGAACTGCGCCGACGCGACAGCGACCGCACCCGGCCGCAACCGGAGCTCGACTACCTCGACCGCCTGTTGAAGCCGTTCTGAGCGTTGTCGGAGCGGTAGCAGTCCGACCCGGTGATCAGGGCGTCGCGACGGCCTTAGCACCCGGCGCCGGAACCGCCACGCGTTCCAGCGCCACCCGCTCGAACTTCCGCCCGCGCCGGCGCATGGCCGCGAATGCCAGCCCCGATACGCCGCGCGACACCCGGCCGCGCGGGGTGAAGCCGATGGTCTTGAACATCATCCCCATCGCGCGCTCGATGTGCCGGCGCTGGTAGTAGCCCATCGCGCGGGACATGTACGCCGCGATGCAGCGCTTGTGGTCATAGGCGATCCCGTCCACCTCGTTGGTGCAGTGGTAGGCGTAGGCAAGCTCGTCGTCCTCGCTTTCCGTCACCCGCCCGAGCGCGATGCGGGTGCGCGCCACCACGCCCAGCTTCTCCCGCTTCAGGTAGCGGTGCATGTGGTCGTAGAACAACTTGAAATGGCGATACTCGTCAGCGGCGATCTGCTTGGCGATGATCTTCAGCACCGGCTCGTCGGTGGCGTCCGCCAGTGCGGTGTAGAAACTCGACGTGCCGGTTTCCACCATGCAGCGCGCGATCAGCTCGCCGGTGCGCGAGCCGCGCACGGACGCGTCCACCTCCAGCGGAATGTGATACGAGGAGCGGTAGCGTTTGAATGCCCCCGGATAATCCCAGCCCGGGTCGGCCAGCATCGCCCACTGCCCGAGCGCGTCGCCATGCTGCACCTCCTCGACTGCCCAGTTGTCGGAGGCGTGCTGGAAGTCGGGATCGTCGGTGAACACGTTGTTCAGGTAGGCCGCGTAGTCGACGCCGTTGCGCTCCACCACCGAGGCCGCCTTCACCAGCCGCAGCACGTCCGGATCCACCCGCGCCGGCTCAAACCGGTCCCACGCCACGTCCTCGATCCGCCAATGCTTCATGAACCTGCTGCTCCGGCATCACCCTGACGAATGATTATGCCACTGACCGGCGGTGCACCGGAAGTCCGTCTCCGCCCGCGACTATTGTGCAGCGCAGCGTGACTTTGTTTTCCGCCGGATGCAGAACACCCGCGCGGCGCTGCCCCGGATCCGGAACCGGCACGCGTCCCAGGTTTTGAACCGTCCGGACAGCGATCCGCCCGATCCTGCTCCCCTGGACGCGGGACACCCCGGAAGGAGCCAGCACGGCATGAACATCCACGAATACCAGGCCAAGACCCTGCTCAAGGGCTATGGCCTGCCGGTGCTGGACGGACGCGTCGCGCGCTCGCCCGAGGAAGCGCTGACCGCCGCCCGCTCGTTGCCGGGCCCGGTCTACGTGGTGAAGTCGCAGATCCATGCCGGCGGCCGCGGCGCCGGCCGCTTCAAGAACGACCCGCAGGGCAAGGGCGGCGTCCGCCTGGTGAGGAGCCCAGCCGAGGCCGAGGAAGCCGCCACCGCCATGCTGGGCCACGTGCTGGTGACCAAGCAGACCGGGCCCGCCGGCAAGCAGGTCAACCGCCTCTACATCGAGGCCGGCTGCGACATCAGCAGCGAGCTCTATTTGTCCATGCTGACCGACCGCGAAACCGGCCGCATCGCCCTGATCGCGTCGCGCGAAGGCGGCATGGAGATCGAGGAGGTCGCCCAGACCCATCCGGAGAAGATCCTCAACGCTTCCATCGACCCCGCGCTGGGCTACTCCGACTTTATCGCCCGCGACCTCGCCGCCGGCCTCGGCCTCACGGGCAAGTCGATCGGCCATTTCAGCAAGGTGGTGCGTTCCATCTACACGGCGTTTGTCGCCCTCGACGCCGCCTCGGTCGAGATCAACCCGCTGGTGCTCACCGGCGCCGGCACGCTTGTCGCCCTCGATGCCAAGATGACCTTCGACGACAACGCCCTGTTCCGCCATCCCGAGCTCGAGGACCTGCGCGACGAAAGCGAGGAGGACCCCAAGGAGCTGGAAGCCGCACGGCACGGCCTGAGCTACATCGCCCTGGACGGCTCGATCGGCTGCATGGTCAACGGTGCCGGCCTCGCCATGGCGACCATGGACATCATCAAGCTGGAAGGGGCCGAGCCCGCCAACTTCCTCGACGTGGGCGGCGGCGCCACCAAGGAGCGCGTGGTCGCCGCGTTCAAAATCCTGCTGTCGGACAAGAACGTCGAAGGCATCCTGGTCAACATCTTCGGCGGCATCATGCGCTGCGACATCATCGCCAACGCGGTGGTCGAGGCGTCGCGCGAGGTGCAGCTGAACGTGCCGCTGGTGGTGCGCCTGGAAGGCACCAACGTCGAGCTCGGCCAGAAGCTGATCGACGAGAGCGGCCTGCCGATCATCAACGCCGACAACCTGTCGGACGCGGCGCGAAAGATCGTGGCCGCCGTGAAGGGAAAGAACTGATGTCGGTCCTCGTCAACGCCGACACCCGGGTCATCACCCAGGGTTTCACCGGCAGCCAGGGCACCTTCCACGCCGAGCAGGCGATCGCCTATGGCACCAAGATGGTTGGCGGCGTCACCCCCGGAAAGGGCGGCTCCACCCATCTCGACCTGCCGGTGTTCGACACCGTCACGGAAGCGCGCGAGCGCACCGGCGCCACCGCGTCGGTGATCTACGTGCCGCCGCCGTTCGCGGCCGACTCGATCCTGGAAGCGATCGCCGCCGAGATGCCGCTGATCGTGTGCATCACCGAGGGCATCCCGGTGCTGGACATGGTGCGCGTCAAGGCGGCGCTGCGGAACAGCCCGTCCATCCTGATCGGCCCGAACTGCCCCGGCATCATCACGCCCGGGGAATGCAAGATCGGCATCATGCCGGGCCACATCCACCGCAAGGGAAAGGTTGGCATCGTGTCGCGCTCCGGCACCCTGACCTACGAGGCGGTGGCGCAGACTACGGCGGTGGGCCTGGGCCAGAGCACCTGCGTCGGCATCGGCGGCGACCCGGTGAAGGGGCTCGACTTCATCGAGGTGCTGGAAATGTTCCTGCACGACCCGGAAACGGAATCCATCGTCATGATCGGCGAGATCGGCGGCGCGTCGGAGATCAACGCCGCCAACTTCCTGCGCGATAACGCGGTGAAGAAGCCCACCGTCGGCTTCATCGCCGGCGTCACCGCCCCGCCTGGCCGGCGTATGGGTCATGCGGGCGCGGTGATCACCGGCGGCAACGACACCGCGGCGGCCAAGATCGATGCCATGCGCTCCGCCGGCATCCACGTCGCATCCAGCCCGTCGCTGCTGGGCGAGACCATGATCAACGCCCTCAGGGGCTAGGCACTCCGGGACCAGGCACTCGGGGGGCCAGGCGCCGGGACCGTCCCGGCGCCGCCTGCGGTCAGCCTTGCAGGTCGATCGCCAGCAGCACCCCCGTCGCGGCGACGAACAGCCGCTTCATGTCCTTGCCGCCGAAGGCGCAGTTCGCCGGCACCTCCGGCGTGGCGAAGAAGCCCAGCCGCGTGCGGTCCGCATCGAACACGTGGATGCCATCCCCCGCCGTGGTCCATACCCAGCCGCGCTGGTCCACCGCAAACCCGTCCGGATAACCGTGATAGGTCTGGCAGACCGGCCGCCGCTCCGACCGCGCGCCATCCGCCGCCCCCGTGAACGCCTCGATCCGGCGG
>CAXSHC010000120.1:0-8235 GCA_964236745.1 uncultured Acetobacteraceae bacterium | reverse complement strand
TTCCGCGACATCGACGTGCTGGTCAACAACGCGGGCAGCGACGTGGGCGGGCGTCTGCCGTTCGTCGAGCGGCCGGCCTCCGCCTGGGACGGGATGATCGACACCAACCTGCGTGCCGTCTTCAGGCTGACCCGGATGGTGCTGCCCGGGATGGTCGAGCGCAAGCGCGGCGACATCGTCAATCTCGGCTCGATCTCCGGAATACGGTCGTTCGCCAACGTGTCGGCGTACGGCGCGACCAAGGCCGCGATCCACATGTTCAGCGAGAACCTGCGCACCGAGCTGGCCGGATCCGGCGTGCGCCTCGTCGAGCTGCTGCCGGGGCCGGTGCGCACCGAGTTCATGGACATCCGCTTCGGCGGAGACCGGGAACGCGTCGAGCGCTACTGGCAGGAGATGAGCGAGGGTGCTCCGCTGGAGGCCGAGGACGTCGCGCGCAGCGTCCTGTTCGCCCTGTCGGAGCCCGCGCACGTCACCCTGTCGCAGATCGTAATGATGCCGTCCAGCCGATGCTGACGGGACAGGCCAAGTAGCGGCCGCAATGATGGATGGGCGAGCGCGGGAACCGCGCCGCCCGGCCCCACGAGGCCGGAGGAGGACACATCATGGTCAACATCGCACGTCGCACCGTGCTCGCCTCGGCGGGCGCCGTCCTGGCGCTGCCGGCCATCGGCGGACGCGCGCGCGCGGCCGAGTTCACCCTCACCTATGGCAACGACGCGAGCGTCGGCCATCCGGTGAACATCCAGGCCCAGGAGGTCGCCCGGCGCATCGAGGCGGATACCGGCGGCCGCGTCGTGATGCGCATCTTTCCCAACAGCCAGCTCGGCAGCGACACCGACATGCTGAGCCAGCTGCGGCTGGGCGGCATCGACATGATGACCGTGTCCGGCCTGATCCTCGCCATCCTGGTGCCTGCAGCATCGGTCAACGGCATCGGCTTCGCGTTTCCGGACTACGAAGCCGTCTGGCAGGCGATGGACGGCGAGCTCGGCGCCCATGTGCGCGGGGAGATCGCCCGGTCCGGCCTGAACGTGATGGACCGCATGTGGGATAACGGGTTCCGCCAGATCACCGCCAGCACCAGGCCGATCAGGACGCGGGAGGACCTGAGCGGCTTCAGGATACGCGTGCCGGTCAGTCCGCTCTGGACCTCCATGTTCAAGGCGCTCGGCGCGGCTCCCACCGGGATCAACTTCGCCGAAACCTATTCGGCGCTGCAGACCCATATTGTCGACGGCCAGGAACAGCCCCTGGTGGTGATCGAGACCTCGAAGATATACGAGGTGCAGCGCTACTGCTCGCTGACCAACCACATGTGGGACGGCTACTGGTGGCTGGTGAACCGCCGGTCGTGGGAGGCGCTGCCTTCCGGGCTGCGCGACGTGGTGGCTTCGCACATCAACGAGGGGGCGCTGCGCGAGCGGACGGAAATCCTGCGGTCCAGCGCGAAGGCGAAGGCGGCGCTGCAGGGCGAGGGACTGCTCTTCAACGCCGTCGACTCGACCGCGTTCGTCGCGGCGCTGCGCGACGCCGGCTTCTACGCCGAATGGCGGCACCGGTATGGCGACCGCGTGTGGTCGCTGCTGGAAGCCGTGTCGGGCCGGCTCGCGTGAGCCTGGCGGGTGCGACCACGACGGGCGGAGCGTTCAGGCTCACGCGCGGGCTCGCACGAGCCGAGGCGCTGCTCGGCGGCGCGCTCGACGTGGCGGCGGCAGCGCTGGTCGTGGTCGAGATCGCCGTGCTGCTGGCTGGCGTGTTCGCGCGCTTCGTGCTGCGGGCGCCGCTGTTGTGGGACGACGAGCTCGCCTCCACCCTGTTCCTGTGGCTCGTCATGCTCGGCGCTGCGGTCGCGACCCGCCGCTCCACCCACATGCGGATGCGGGCGCTGACCGGCGCGATCTCGCCGTCGTCGCGCGCGTTCCTTGATGTCGTCGCCATCCTCACCGCCATCGTCTTCCTGCTTGTCCTGGTGGTGCCAGGGATGCGTTACGCCGCCGACCAGGCCGCGATCACCTCGCCGGCGCTCGGGATCGCCGACAGCTGGCGCACCGCGGCGTTGCCGGTCGGCATCGTGCTCATGCTGGCGGTGTCGCTGCTCCGGCTGCGCGGATCGGTCACGCCACCGGTGCTCCTCGGCGCGGTGGCGCTGGTGGCTGCGGTTGCCGCGGCGTCGTGGTTCGCCTCGCCGCTGCTCCGACCGCTCGGCAATCTCAACCTGCTGATCTTCTTCGTCGGCGGCATGACGCTGATGGTGTTCATCGGCATACCGATCGCGTTCTGCTTCGGCCTGAGCACGGTGGCTTTTCTCGGCCTGACCACGCACCTGCCGGTCGCCATCGTGGTCCAGCGCATGGACGGCGGCACGTCGCAGCTGATCCTGCTGGCGGTGCCGCTGTTCGTGTTCCTCGGCGCGCTGCTGGAGATGACCGGCATGGCGGCGTCGATGGTGCGCTTCCTGTCGAGCCTGCTCGGCCATGTCCGGGGAGGGCTCAGCTACGTCCTGATCGGTGCAATGTACCTGGTCAGCGGCGTGTCCGGCTCCAAGGCTGCGGACATGGCGGCGGTGGCGCCGGTGCTGTTCCCGGAGATGCAGCGTCACGGCGCGCGGCCCGGCGATCTGCTGGCCCTGCTGGCCGCGACCGGCGCGCAGACCGAGACGGTGCCGCCCAGCCTGGTGCTGATCGCCATCGGCTCGGTCACCGGCGTGTCGATCAGCGCGCTGTTCACCGGCGGCCTGCTGCCCAGCGCGCTGCTCGCGGTTGTGCTGTGCACGGTGGTCTGGTCACGGCATCGGGGCGACCGCCGGGCCGACGGCGTCCGCGCCGGCCGGCGCGAGGTGGCGCTCGCGTTTGTTGTGGCCCTGCCCGCTCTCGTGCTGCCCTTCCTGGTGCGCTTCGCCGTGATCGAGGGGATCACCACCGCGACCGAGGTCTCGACCATCGGCATCGCCTACTGTCTCCTGGTCGGGCCGCTCCTCTACCGCCGGATCGGCTGGCAGCAGCTGTTCTCGGCCCTGGTCGGGACGGCGGCCCTGTCGGGCGCCATCCTGCTAATCGTCGGCACGGCGACCGCGATGGGCTGGGCGCTGACGAGGTCCGGCTTCTCGCGCGAGCTCGCCCTGGCGATGTCGGCCCTGCCGGGCGGAGGCCCCATGTTCATCGCCGTCTCGGTCGCGGCCTTCGCCGTCCTCGGCAGCGTGCTTGAGGGCATTCCCGCCGTCGTGCTGTTCGGGCCGCTGCTGTTTCCCATCGCCCGGCATCTTGGGGTGAACGAGGTTCACTACGCCATCGTGGTGGTGCTCGCGATGGGGCTGGGGTTGTTCGCGCCGCCGTTCGGCATCGGCTACTACGCGGCCTGCGCGGTTTCCAAGGTGGACCCGAACGCCGGCCTGCGGCCGATCTGGGGCTACCTGCTGGCCTTGCTGATCGGGCTTGTCGTGGTGGCGGCCGTCCCATGGCTTTCGATCGGCTTCCTTTAACCCCCGAAGCGCCGTTCGTCGGCGTGGCGCGGCGTCGGCTGGTGTTGGCGTCGCCTCCTGTTCCCTAGGAAGAAGCATCATGACAAAGGTCAAGGTCGCAATCATCGGATCCGGAAACATCGGCACCGACCTCATGATCAAGGTCATGCGGTCGCGCACGCTCGAGATCGGCGCGTTCATCGGCATCGATCCGGAGTCGGACGGGTTGCGTCGCGCCGCACGTTTGGGGATACCGATCTCTGCAAAGGGCATCGACGGGCTCGTTGCCATGCCTGGATTCGCCGACATCCGGATCGTGTTCGATGCGACCTCCGCAGGCGCACACCGGCGGCACGATGCTGTGCTTCGATCGCACGGCAAGCAGGTGATCGACCTTACGCCGGCGGCCGTCGGACCCTACGTCGTGCCGTCCGTCAACCTTGAGGATAATCTCGCAGAGCCCAACCTCAACATGGTCACCTGCGGCGGCCAGGCGACGATCCCGATCGTGGCCGCGGTGCGGCGGGCGGCGCCGGTGCGTTATGCCGAGATCGTCGCGGCGATCGCCTCGAAGTCGGCAGGACCGGGGACGCGCGCCAACATCGACGAATTCACCGAGACGACCGCCCGGGCGATCGAGACGGTGGGCGGAGCGGAACGCGGCAAGGCCATCATCATCCTCAACCCCGCTGACCCGCCGCTGATGATGCGCGACACGGTCTACTGCCTTTGCCCGACCGGCGACGAGACGGCGATCGCCCGCTCGGTCGGGGAGACGGTGGAGGTGGTGCAAGGCTACGTGCCCGGCTACCGGCTGAAGCAGCCGGTCCAGTTTGAACGCATCGAGGAGGGCGCGCTGTTCCTGCCCGACACCGGCGAAAGCTTCTCCGGGCTGAAGGTGACCGTGCTGCTGGAGGTCGAAGGCGCCGCGCACTACCTGCCCGCCTATGCCGGCAACCTCGACATCATGACCTCGGCAGCACTTCGAACCGCCGAACGACTGGCGGTTCCAGGCAACCGGGAGCTCGCAGCATGAGTGCCGTACCGCCACGCCTCTACCTCCAGGACGTCACGCTGCGCGACGGCATGCATGCTGTCCGACACCAGTACACGGTGGGGGACGTGCGGCGGATCGCGCAGGCGCTGGACGAGGCGGGAGTCGATGCGATCGAGGTCGCACATGGTGATGGGTTGCAGGGGTCGTCCCTGAACTACGGCTTCGGCGCCGCCACCGACTGGGAGTGGATCGCCGCGGCGGCGGAAGTCGTGCGACGGGCCAGGCTGACGACGCTGCTCATCCCGGGCATCGGTACGCTGCACGACCTGCGGCGCGCCTACGGGCTCGGGATCCGCTCGGTGCGGGTCGCCACCCACTGCACGGAGGCCGACGTCTCGAAGCAGCACATCCAGGAGGCCCGCGCGCTCGGGATGGACGTGTCGGGGTTCCTGATGATGAGCCACATGGCCTCCCCGGAGACCCTGGCGGGGCAGGCAAAGCTGATGGAGGAGTACGGGGCGACCTGTGTCTACGTGACCGACAGCGGTGGACGGCTGACCATGGATGGGGTGGTGGATCGCCTTGCCGCCTACGCCCGCGTGCTCCGGCCCGGGACCGAGCGCGGCATCCATGCTCACCAGAACCTGAGTCTCGCCGTCGCGAACAGCGTCGTCGCGGTGGAAGCCGGCGCGGTCCGGGTGGATGCCAGCCTCACCGGCATCGGCGCCGGTGCCGGCAATACCCCGCTGGAAGCCTTCGTCGCGGTCGCCAACCTGCGTGGCTGGACGCACGGGGCCGACCTGTATTCGTTGATGGACGCAGCGGACGACATCGTCCGACCGCGGCAGGAGCGCCCGGTGCGGGTCGACCGCGAAACGCTGTCGCTGGGCTATGCTGGAGTGTATTCCTCGTTCCTGCGGCATGCGGAACGGGCAGCGGCGGCGCACGATCTCGATACCCGGAGCATCCTCGTGGAGGCGGGTCAACGCGGACTGGTCGGCGGCCAGGAGGACATGATCCTCGACGTGGCGCTCGACCTGAAGCAAGGCAGGAGGCTGTCCGTGTCCGGCGCGCAACGGCAAGCCTTGTCCTCCGGAGCATGACAATGACGCCGATGAACCTGGACTCTTGAGCGCCATCCCGGTCCATTCAAGCCGAAGCGGAGAGCCAATCTTGTCCGAGAACGCTTTAACGGCGTCGCCGCAAACGATATCCCGCAACCCTGCCACCGGCGACGTCATCGAACGGTTCCCGTTCCAGGCCAGGACAGAGATCGAGGCGCTCCTTGGCGAGGCACGAGCCGCGTTCGAACGCTGGCGTGGAATGTCGATCGCCGAACGTGCCGTCATCTATGACCGGTTCAGCGATGCCCTGCTGCTGCAGGAGGATCGCATCGCACCCGTCATCACCGCCGAGATGGGAAAAATCCTGAAGGAGTCGCGGGCCGAAGTGAGAAAATGCGCAGCCACAGCGAAGTGGTTTGCAGAGCATTCAGCCAGCCTGCTTGCTGACGAGCCGGTTGAGGTGGACGGCGACGACCGCGCCCATGTGTCCTACCTGCCGATCGGCACGATCCTCGGCGTGATGCCATGGAACTTCCCGATCTGGCAGGCGGTTCGCGCCTGCGTGCCAATCATGCTCTCCGGCAACGGCTTCATCCTGAAGCCGGCACCCAACACGATGCGCTGCGCCTACCTGCTGCGTGACGTCTGGGATGCGGCCGGGCTGCCGAAGGGGCTGTTCGCGGTGCTGAACACCGACAATGAGGGCGTCGAGGCGGTGCTGGCCGATCGGCGCGTCGCCGGCGTGACGCTGACCGGGAGCATGCGCGCGGGAAGCGCCGTCGCCGCACAGGCCGGCAAGCTGATCAAGAAGTCGGTGCTCGAACTTGGGGGCGCCGACCCGTTCATCGTGCTGGCCGATGCCGACATCGACGAAGCGGTACGAGCCGCCATACCGGCACGCTTCAGCAACACCGGTCAGGTCTGCCTCAATGCCAAGCGTTTCATTCTGGAGCGCCCGATCGTGGAACGGTTCACTGCGCTGTTCCTGGACGGCGTGCGCCGGCTCAAGCTCGGTGATCCCATGAACGAGGAGACAACCCAGGGACCGATCGCACGGTCGGATCTGCGAGATGGCGTGCATGATCAAGTCACCCGCTCGGTCTCGAGCGGAGCCAAGCTCCTGGTCGGCGGCCACAAGTTGGACGGTCCGGGTTATTTCTACGAGCCAACGGTGCTATCCGAGGTCAAGCCGGGCATGGCTGCGTTCGACGAAGAGATCTTTGGTCCGGTAGCCGCCCTGATCGAGGCGCGGGACGTCGAGCATGCAATAGAGCTTGCCAACCGCAGCGACTACGGACTGAGCGGCAACCTATGGACGGTCGATCTCGATCGTGCACGATCAATTGCACGCAGGCTCGAAACCGGGGGAGTCTTCGTCAACAGCTTCAGCGCGTCCAATGCGCGCATCCCGGTAGGCGGCGTGAAGAACAGCGGCTATGGGCGAGAACTCTCGCATTTCGGCGTCCGGGAGTTCACCAACGCGCAGACCGTTTGGATCAAAGGCTGAGCTCGCGCCGGATCGTTTTGCGTCATTGATGTACACATCGTGCGGGTTGTCGCATCCAATGGTTCTGTCAGTCTGCCCTTGATGCCGCGATGGTTGAACCGCCCCGGGTTTCCCGGAGGCCATTTGGTTTAGGTCAGGCGGCCAAGGCTTGCACCTCGATCAGGTCATAGTAGCGCGCTTCGGCCTCCGCGGGAGGGATGTTGCCGATGGGTTCGAGCAGCCGGCGGTTGTTGAACCAGTCCACCCACTCGAGGGTGGCGAACTCGACGGCCTCAAAGCTGCGCCACGGACCACGCCGGTGGATCACCTCGGCCTTGAACAAGCCGTTGATGGTCTCGGCGAGCGCGTTGTCATAGGAGTCGCCGACGCTGCCGACGGAAGGTGCAACGCCGGCCTCGGCGAGCCGCTCCGTGTAGCGCAGCGCGAGATATTGCGAACCACGGTCCGAATGATGCACGAGCCTGTCTCTTTGGACAGGTCGGCGCTCGTGCAAGGCCTGCTCCAAAGCATCAAGCACAAAGCCGGCGTGAGCGGTCCGGGAGACGCGCCAGCCGACGATGCGGCGAGCAAAGGCGTCAATGACGAACGCCACGTAGACGAACCCGGCCCAGGTCGCGACGTAGGTAGAATCGCTGACCCACAACGCATTCGGCCTCAGAGCTTTGAACTGCCGGTTGACCCGGCCGAGCGGGCAGGCGGCAGCCAGGTCGGGGGTCGTGGTGCGGACCTTGCGGCCGCGCACGATACCTTGCAGGCCCATGTGCGCATCAGGCGCGCCACCGTGCAACGGGCGACCACGATCCCTTCCCGGGCGAGCTGCCGCCAGACCTTCCGGACACCGTAGACGCAGAAGTTCGCCTCGAACACGCGCCGGATCTCAATCATCAGCGCCGCGTCGCCTCGGGCACGTGCCGACAGCTTGGCGGGATCGGCTTGCCGGGCGGCATGGGCGTGGTAGGGCGACGGAGCGATCGGCAGTGCTCTGCGGATCGGCTCAACTCCGTAGGCCTCGCGATGATCGTCGATGAACGCGATCATGGCCGTGACCGGCGGTCGAGCTCCGCCATCGCAAAATACGCCGACGCCTTTCTGAGGATCTCATTGGCTTGGCGTAGCTCGCGCACCTCCCGCTCCAGCGCACGGAGGTGGTCACGCTCGTCCGATGTCGGCCCTAGATCGTGTCCCACCACGTGGTGTAGGAGCGGTG
>CAXSHC010000119.1:0-8259 GCA_964236745.1 uncultured Acetobacteraceae bacterium | reverse complement strand
AGGACCTCATGCGCGCACGCATGCTGCTGGAGAACCGATGATGGGGTTCACCCGCCCACCTTCCGTTGCTGTCCCGGGCGCGGTCCCTGGCGCACCCGGCTCCGCCCGCCCGCCGCGTGTCGACCCTGGCACCGACTCTGGCACCGACTCTGGCATCGACCCTGTCGCCGTCGCCGCCGCGGCGGACAGCGTCGCCCGCACCATCGAGATCGAGCGCGGCGGTCTCCAGTCGATCCGGCACGCGCTGGCGGACGGGCTCGCGGAAGCGTTCGCGCATGCGGCCGACCTGATCGAGCGAGCCGGCGGCAGCGTGGTCGTCACCGGCATGGGCAAGTCGGGCCATGTCGGCAAGAAGGTGGCGGCGACGCTCAGCTCCACCGGCACGCCCAGCCACTACATCCATCCGGCCGAGGCCAGCCACGGCGACCTCGGCGCGCTGCGCGACAGCGACGTGGTGCTGGCGATGTCCTGGTCCGGCGAGACGCCCGAGCTCGCGGACATCGTGGAGTACACCCGACGCTTCGGCATGCCGCTGATCGCCGTCACCGCGCGGCCGGACAGCGCGCTGGGCCGTGCCGCCGATGTCGGCCTGTTCCTGCCTGATGCGCAGGAAGCCTGCCCGAACGGCCTGGCGCCCACCACCTCGACCACCATGCAGCTGGCGGTGGGAGACGCCCTGGCGATCCTGCTGCTGGAGCGCCGCGGCTTCACCGCCACCGACTTCAACCGCTTCCATCCCGGCGGCAAGCTCGGCGCGCGCCTGACCACGGTCGGCCGGCTGATGCACGCGGGCAAGGAGATGCCGATCGTGCCTGCGGGGGCCACACTGTCGGAAGGGATCGTGGAAATGACCTCCAAGCGCTTCGGCATCGCCGGCGTGGTCGATAACGAGGGCGACCTGATCGGCGTGCTGACCGACGGCGACGTGCGCCGGGCGTTCCAAAGCGGCTTCCGCGACCGGCCGATCGTGGAAGCGATGGGGCAGCGCCCGCAGACGGTGGGCGCCGACGTGCTGGCCGCCCGCGTGCTGGCGCAGATGAACGACGCCCGGATCACCTCCATGTTCGTGGTGGCGGGACGCCGGCCGGTGGGGCTTGTCCACCTGCACGACCTGCTGAGGGCGCGGATCGCCTAGGGCCAAGCCCATCCAGCGCAGGCCGAACCAAATTCGGGATTTATCTCAACTCCAATATCGTTAATCTATTATTAAATTCTTGCAAAAATTAGCTCTGAAGCTCATTACGGTTGAAGCACGTTCACCGCATGGTTCTGGAGTTCTGCCCGTGTCCGTCACGCATCTTTCCCGTCTGACAGAAGATTACGGCCCGGACTCAGCCACGAGCATCGACCAGCACTTCCCCATCGCGACCAGGGCCCTCAGGGTCCGCCGCGACCTTGGTGCCGAGGCCGGACCTCGGTCCTCGATCTCGCCCGATCGCGCCCGCCTGACCACGGCCCTGGCATCCTTTCTCGAGACGCTGCGCGGCGAGGAGATCCTGTACTACCCGACGCCGGGCAACGGCGGCGACTGCGTCATCCAGGTCGGCGTCTACCAGGCCCTGCGCCGGGCCGGCGTTTCCTTCGAGCCGATCAACCTGCAGGCGGACGTGACCGGGCGCACGGTGATGCTGGGCGGCGGCGCCAACCTCACCCCGCTCTACCGCGAGCTACGCGACGCGCTCGAGAACCGGTTCCTCGACCAGTGCGGACGCCTGATCATCCTGCCGCACACCATACGCGGCAACGAGGATCTCCTGGCCCGGATGGACCGGCGGGCGACCATCTTCTGCCGCGATCCGGAAAGCTACATCCACGTGCAGCGCCACGCCGCGACCAAGGAGGTCCATCTCGATCACGACATGGCCGTCCACATCGACGTCGAGCAATTCTACCGCGACACCGCCTGCTACACCGACGCGCCCGGCCTGTTCACGTCGCTGGTCACCGATGCGGGCGCGGAGTTCGATCCCGACGACCAGGAAACCGTCAGGCCCTTCTTCCGCACCGACGGCGAGAAGGCGGAGCACATGACCGTGCCGGATGGCAATCTCGACATCTCCAGGATCTTTGAGCTGGGAACCTGGCCGGAGAACTCCCACAAGGCGGTGTGGTGCTTCTTCGAGGCGATCAAGCGGTCGCGACACGTCCTCACCGACCGGCTGCATGTCGGCATCGCCGCTTCCCTGTTGGAGAAGCCGTGTACTTTCTACGACAATTCCTACGGGAAGAACCGCACGGTCTATATGCATTCCATCAGGAAATATGCGCAGCCGGACGTGCTCGACTTCGTCCAGACGGCATGAACCCAGCTTGACAAGCAACCGGATGACCGCAAGCTAGGACCTTCAAAGCCTGCGGAAAATGGTCGATGCGTTTCGCTCTTCTGGTTCTGGCCTACCGCGAGCCCGAGGTGCTGAAACGCGCGATTCCGCTCTACAAGGCCGCCGGCTTCGACGTGTTCGTGCACCTCGACAAGAAGGCCGACACCGCCTCCTATCTGGCCCGCCTGGGCGACGCCGCCCGTCATTGCCGGCTAATCTACCGGCGGATCGACATCTTCTGGGCCGGCTTCTCCATGATCGAGGCGGAGCTCGCCCTGATCTTCGCGGCCATGGCGGAAGGGCAGTACGACCGCTTCACCCTGGTATCCGACGACACCTTCCCGGTCGTGCCCAGGGAACGGCTGCTGCAGGTACTGGGGGAGGACCTCGACCGGGTCATGATCCGCAAGCTGGAGCCGGATGACCCGTTCATGAGCCGCTACTCCAACTTCTACCACTTCGACCATCCGGTGAGCTCCCTGCTCGGCCGGCAGATCGAAAGCGCCACCGTCGACGACCGGTTCCTGACCGAGATGGCCTCGATCCAGCAGCTGAAGGACCGCGGCAAGAAGCAGCTCGACATCTACTATGGCTCGCAATGGTGGTCGCTGACCGCCCCCAGCATGGCGGTGGTGCTGGAAGCGCTGGAACAGGACGAGCACCTGTTCGCTTCCTTCAAGTACTCGGCGGTGCCCGACGAGATCCTGTTCCAGACTGCGGTGGGCAACCTGATCGACCGCTCAAGCGTCCGGCAGGGCATCGTCTACGTCGAATGGTCCAAGGACCCCAGGCCCTACGTGTTCCGGCAGATGGATGAGCTCGACGCGATCCCGCGCGACTACTGCTTCGTGCGCAAGATCGGCTCGCACAGCACCGCCATTCTCGACGGATTGACGGCGCACTTCCTGTAGCCAGGAGGATGCCGGCCTGGCCCGCCGGACAGGCCGATTTAAGGGAATGGCATTTCCTGCTATCTGTCGGTCGCAGGGGTTGTGGCGGGCAGGGGCGGACGTGGACGTGATGGATCGTGCTGCCGGGAGGGTGGTGTTCTCCGCGCTCTTCAACGAGTCGGAAGCGTTCTTTGCGACCTATGTCCGGAACTTTCTCAACAATACCGGCGACGGCGCGTTCCTGGTGATCAACCTGCCGTCCGGCCGGCAAATCGCCTGCCAGGAAGCGGAGGCAAGCGAGCGGGTCCTGGTGTTTCCAGGCAAGGTGCAGCGCAGAAAGTTCGGCCACACCCTGCTCGCCGGTCACCTGGAGTCCTTCGAGCACGCGGCCCGGATCCTGGGCGGGTTCGACTTCTTCTGCCCGCTCGCCTCCAACAGCCTGTTCGCGCGGCCGTTTAACCTCCACGCGGCCATGGAAAAGCTGCAGGTGAAGCCCGTCACCACCTCCAACGACCTCGACAACCTGCTTGAGGTCTGGTGGTGGGTGAAGGTCAGGCGTAACCCGCGCTTCATCGCCTTTCTCAAGGACATGTGGCAGCTGACCCACGTGTCGCAGAATCAGATCGAGGGCTTGTTCGCGTCGCGCAACGACTGGGCGGTGCTGCACGAGCGCCTGCCGCAGATCCTCGAGCTCGGCGAGACGATCGAGCCGGACCAGGAGTTCCCGATGGAGGAGATCCTTCCGGCGACCCTGATGAAGCAGTTCGGTTCCGGCTACTTCACCTATATCTGCCACATCTTCTGGACCAGGTCGTATCAGGGCAAGGTCGTCCTGGCCGACATCCTGGACATGCCCAGCCTGTTCCCGGACGAGATCTGCATCCTCAAGTGGTTCGAGCGCAACCCGCACGACGTCGCCACCGCAGCGGTCTCGACCGGCTGGATCCGGAACCTGCTGGGACAGGTGTCGGGCGTCCTGCAAACCGAGCCGCCGGCCACCCGCTTCGCCCAGCGGATGATCCTGGAGCAGATGGCCCGCGTCCTGGCGGAGCGTGAAGGCTTCGGGCCGGTGACCGCAGGCTGGTGGACCGAGAACACCGAGCCGGACCAGCGTCGCATGGCGCTGACCCGCACGGTCACGATGCGGCGCGGCATCATTCCGCTGCCATTCGAGCAGGAAGCGGGGCGCGAGCAGGATCTGCTCTACGTGTATGCCGAGGACACGCAGGACGCCGTGCAGTTGAGCGTCGAGATCACCGAGTCGGAAACCACGACAATCGTTCTCAGCACGTCCTTGCCCGCCGAAGCCGGCGATGCTGCGGTAGTCGAGCCGACAATGGAGGGCTACCTGTACCTGCGGCTCTTGCCGCCGCCGGGCAACCGGGTGTTCCGTCTGCGCTGCGTGTCGACGACCGACGACCTACGGGACCGCATCACCGGCAACGTGGTGATCCAGCACGGCCAGGACTACCTCTACGTGCTGCCCTGCCACGTCGCCGCCGGAAAGGTGCCGGAGTTCTATTACCGCCAGGATCCGGTCGCGGGCGCGAACGCTTTGTGCTTCGGCATCCCGTTCTTCAGCCGGTCTGCCGTGACCCTGACGCTGGACGTCATCTAGGTTTCCGCCCGTTCGGTTCGGGCGCAGGTCGCGATTCTCCGGCACAAAAAATAGACGCAGGCTCGCTTCCTGATACGGCTGCGGCGCAAGGTTTTATTCCTGGGCAATAAGGAACCGGATCGCTTGCGCCCGGCATCTGCACTCGATTAGTGTCCGTCTACCGTATTTTTGATGATTTCGACGCAGCGGCGCTGTCATCTCGCGGAAGCAACGGTGAGCACATGGACCTGACGCCCGATCTCGCTGCCCTTGAACCCCAGGCAAGGCCGGAGGGCATGACCACGCCGCCCGTCAAACCCGCCGAACCTGTCGCGCACCAGCCGCGCTGGCGCCGGTTCGACGCGGCTTGGTATGCCGCCCGCCACGCGGAAACGCTGGCGGCCGAGGGCGTCACCGGCAGCGACGAACTGGAAGCCTTCTACTGGCAGAAGGGCTGCCGCCTCGGCCACTCGCCCAACATGTTCTTCGACGAGGCCTGGTACCTGTCGACCTATCCCGACGTCGCCGCCCACGTCGCGACCGGGGGCGCCCGTTCGGGCTTCGAGCACTACATACGAGACGGCCACAGGGACCGTTCGCCGCACTGGCTGTTCGACGAGCGCTACTATCTGTCGGCCAACCGCGACATCACCCAGGGCGTGCTGCAGCGGCAGCACTTCGTCAACGGCTACGACCACTACCTCGCGGTCGGCAACGCCGAGTTCCGCACCGGCCACCGCTTCTTCGATCCCCTGCTCTACGGCGAGAACGCGGACGAAAGCGACGAGGTGCGCGGCCATGTCGGCGGTCCGTTCATCCGCTTCCTGCTCGACGACTGCCGTGCTGGCAGCACGGCGCGGCTGTCGTGGTACTTCGATCCCGCCTGGTACTTCGACACCTATTCGGAACTGGGCGAGGAGGTCGCCGCAGGCTGGACCTGCGCGCTGCACCACTTCCTGTGCAACCGGGGCACGCAGCGCCGTGACGGCCTCCGATGGTTCTCCGAGGATTACTACGGCGCCACCTATCCTGACGTGCTGGCGGCGGTGAACAAGGGCGCCTTTCGCAACACATACGAGCACTTCGTCAGGTTCGGTGCGGCCGAACGCCGGCGGCCGCATGCCGAGGTCGACCTCGTCGAGCACTACCGCTCGACCGCGGTGCAGGCCTCGATCGAGCGCGGCGAGCACGAGAACGCGTTCACCCACTGGCTGGCACAGCGTCACGCTGCCGAGGAGAACGGCAGTCCGGAGCCGATCGTCGAAGCACAGACCAAGCAGTTGTTCGCGCGCATGGCGGACGCCATGCTGCCGCAGTTCGCACGCTCCAGGCTCGACTTCACCGTGCACGGCTTGCCCGCCGTCAGCGTCATCGTCGTGCTGCACAACAAGTTCGCGCTGACCATGACCGCGCTGTCGTCGCTGCGCGCGGTGTATGCGGGCGGGATCGAGCTGATCCTGGTGGATTCCGGCTCACGCGACGAGACCCGCCACATCGCCCGCTACCTGTCCGGCGCCCGCATCATGCGCTTCACCCACAACGTGGGCTTCGTGGCCGCCTGCAACGCAGCGCTCGCCCACGCGACGGCGCCGGCGGTGCTCTACCTGAACAACGACCTCACGCTCGGCATCAAGTCGGTCGAGCTGGCCCTGGCACGCCTGCACTCGGACCCGAAGGTCGGCGCGGTTGGCGCCAAGTTCATCCGCACCAACGGCCTGCTCCAGGAAGCAGGCTCCATCATCTGGCGCGACGGCTCCACCGTGGGCTACCTGCGCGACGGCGATCCCGCCTGTCCGGAAGCCAACTTCGTGCGCGACGTCGACTTCTGCTCGGGCGCGTTCCTGCTGGTGCGCGCCTCCTGCCTCAAGGCGCTGGGCGGCTTCGACGACGACTTCCGCCCCGCCTACTACGAGGAGACCGACCTGTGCGTCCGGCTCCGCAAAAGCGGCTTCCGCGTGGTCTACGACCCCTCGGTGGTGGTGCAGCACGTCGAGTTCGGCTCTGCCAGCTCGCAGCGCTCGGCACGCATGATCGCGCGCAACCACAGGATGTTCGTCGAGAAGCACCTCGACTGGCTGCGCTACAAGCACCCGCCGCGTCCGCGCAACGCCCTGTTCGCGCGCTCGCCCAAGATGGGGCGCGGCCGCATCCTGTTCATCGAGGACCGCATCCCGATGCGCGACCTCGGCTCCGGCTACGTGCGCTCCAACGACATCGTCCACGCCATGGCGTCGCTCGGCTACCACGTCAGCGTCTACCCGGTGTACCCGGCCACCACCAGCCTGCTGCAGACGCTGGGCGACTTCCCCGAAACGGTGGAGGTGGTGTACGACCGCGGCCAGGAACAGCTCCCGCAGTTCATCGCCGAGCGCTCGGGCTACTACGACATCGTCTGGATCGGCCGCACGCACAACCTCCAGCGCCTGCTGCCCATCCTGGCCGACGCCTCCTCGGCACTGCCCGACCACAGCGTCGTGCTCGACACCGAGGCGATCGCGGCGCCGCGCCTGGTGGAGCAGGCCCGCGTGCTCGGCCGCACCCTGGAGCACGACCTGGAAACCATGCTGCGCAAGGAACTCTCCTGCGCCTATTTCTGCCAGAAGATCGTCGCCGTGAACGAGCGCGACGCCGCCCTCATCCGCCTGACCGGCCACAGCAAGGTGTCCGTGCTGGGCCACCTCAAGGAGCCGGTCCCGACACCGGCACCTTGGCGCGAGCGCAGCGGCCTGCTGTTCCTGGGCGCCGTGCACGAAACCTCGAGCCCGAACTACGACAGCCTGTCCTGGTTCGTGAAGGAGGTGCTGCCCCTGCTGGACGGGCGCCTGCCGCCGGAGGTGCGGTTCTCCATCGCCGGCTACGTGGACCGCAGGGTCGACATGTCGCCGTTCGGCCGCAACCGGCGGGTCGACCTGCTCGGGCCGGTCGGCGACCTCGCCGAGCTCTACGACGCCCACCGGGTGTTTGTGGCCCCCACCCGGTTCGCCGGCGGCATCCCGTTCAAGGTGCATGAGGCGGCGGCGCACGGCCTTCCGGTCGTCGCCACCGAACTCCTGTGCCGACAGGTGGGCTGGACCGACGGCACCGCCATCCTGTCCGGCGGAACCGACGATCCGGCCGCCTTCGCCGACCAGGTGGTGGCGCTGTACAACGACGAGCATCGCTGGAACGCGGTGCGCGAGGAAGCCCTGCGCCGCATCGAGACGGAGAACGCCCGGGCCGGCTATCTCGACCGGCTGGGCGAGATCCTGACCGAGGTCGTGGCCGATGCCCATCCGCGGCACCCGCTGGAATGAACCGGGCAGGGGGTGCTGCCGCGGTGTCCTGCCCCTTCGGGCCCGGGCCCGGTCGCGATGCTTGACGAGCCCGTGGCCCAGATCGTCGGCGTGATCGACCAGCTCGGCTCCGGGCGGATCGGCGGCTGGGTCAGCCGGCGTTGCGAGGGAGCCTATGT
>CAXSHC010000118.1:7306-8273 GCA_964236745.1 uncultured Acetobacteraceae bacterium | reverse complement strand
GGGTTGAACTCCATGCAGGTACTGGCGTGACCTCCTGTGAACCATCAAACTCTTCGCCTTCAGGACCAACCCGACGTGCAGCACGTCTGCCTGAGGGGCGAAAACCTTCTTCCGCTCAGCCTCTACAGCCACAGGTTTTCGACCTGATCAGGCGCCAACGGACGGGCAAGGCTTCTTGTCAGGGGCGATCCGCGGGCCTTGTACCGGAACGAGGGGATGATCCCGACCCCACAAGCTCAATCCACCGCCGTGAAGGCCTCGCAGCATGCGGTTGCGCGCAGGAACCGGTCGTGGCGACCACAATACCCATCGCCGGCTCGTGTCGCCGCAAGCGCCGAACTCAACACTGTCAGCCCGGCGAGACCTGCCTCAAGCACTGCGGGATCGGCTTCGAAGTCGCGGCACGTTCCGCAGGCGCGTCGCGCGTTCATCAGCCCAGCGCCGCCCAGGTGCTGCCGAACACCAGCGAGGACAGCACGAGACCGAGCACGAGGTTGACGGCCACGCCCACGGAGAAGGCAGCGAATGGCCGCCCACCGACACCGGCCAGATCCCGTACCCGGGTGGTAAGCCCGATCGCCAGGAAGCCGAACGCAAACGCTTCCGTGCGGAAGTTCTTGAGGGGCGCCACCAGATGCGGCGTCGCATCATGGGTGAAGGCAGTGTGGCCGATCCGGGCTGCAAGCAACGTCAGGAGCACAGATGCGGCAAGGAAGCCGAGGACGAACTTCGGGAACCGGCGCCAGATCTCGCCCAGACCGGCGCGATTTGCGATGCCGATATCGTCCCAGCGGGCGGCGGCAACGGTTGAGAGCACCACCGCCCAGATGCCGATCCAGACGTCTCGGCCGACCACCTTCATGAGGGTGAACGACGCGACCGCACGCTCGGCCTCGCCCGGCGGCGCACCCGGAAGATGGGCGGCCAGGGTGCCATAGGACTGCGCGGCGGCGAGGCCGGCGGCGTC
>CAXSHC010000118.1:334-7296 GCA_964236745.1 uncultured Acetobacteraceae bacterium | reverse complement strand
AACTCTGACGTACCGATCCAGGCGCCTCCGACCCCCGCTGGCATGTGCAGTGCCAGCGCGGCAAAGGGCAGTGCGAAGATCATCACGATCGCCCACAGGATGACGATCGAGATCACGACGCCGGTGTCCTGCTTGCGGCCGCCGACTGCGGCTGCGACCGCGATCGCCGCCGACACGCCACATACGGCGCCGCCGACCCCGAGGGTCGCGGCGAAGCGCGGATCGAGTCCAAGCGCCCGGCCAGCACCGAAGATCGCCGCGAACGTGATGACCGATACGATCGAGGCCTGGATCAGCGCGACCGGGCCAGCCCAGACCAACAAAGAGAGTGGCAGCGTGGCGCCCAGCAGCACGACGCCAAGCTTGATGAAGAACTCGACCCGGAACGCGGCGTCGGCCGTCCGCGGCAACAGCCCGGTGTTGGCGATCACCAACCCGAGCGCCAGCGCAAGCAGCGGCGGCTCAAGGTTGTAGGTAACCGCTTCCGTCCACTGGCCTATCGCGAGCATGCCGACCGAGGCGGCGTAGAGCAGCGAGAAGGCTGGAACGACCCGTCCTGGCTTGTGGCCGAGGACGGCGAGGGAGCCCGTAACCAGGACAAGCCAGAGAAGGAACTGCGCCCCATAGCGCGGCCATGCGTTCGCGAAGTGGCGTGCGAGCTCGCTTCCGGTGTGCCACTTCGGCGGGATCACCGCGATCCAGGCCGGTATGCCGGAGCCGCTTGCAAAGAGCATCATGCCGACGAGTACAAGGACGAGACCGGCTGACAGCGCCCAGGCGTCATCCGTCCGCCAGAACTGGCCTGTTTCATATGGTCGGCCTACCCTCGCCGCAATCTGCATGATATCACCAGAGTTACCCGGTAATCATGCCACGCCTTCACTACAAAGCAATCTGTCAGATAGATTGGAGAAGGCACGAATTTCATAGTGGTTTAGAGTGTGGCAAGAGCGGCGATCGCCCCGCGGACGACCTCCCCGCACCGCGGACACTGCCGTCTCGCAGGTGGCTCTTGTTCCAAGGCTTCAGCGCGGTTCATCGGGTCCGCGGCCGAGCAGCCGCTTACCCTGTCTGATACTTGGTTCGAGCAACGACAGCACATCTTCCAAACGCCACCAGCCTTGGAAAACGGCCATTTGCATCAAGGCCAGGGGATCAACCTGCCCCATTCCTGATGGGGGTACCCCGCATCGCCGGGTCAAGCGACCTACCAACTCTCAACCGGCGGGTCGCAGGTTCAAATTCTGCTGCGCCCCCCGTGACCTGTCACAGGCAAGCTCGCCGAACTTGCCTTGCTGAACCTTGGCAGGTGCCATTCCAGCATGAGCCAACTGGCAGCCCGGTCAGCCGCCGTTCTTCGGTGCCAACGCCAGCGTCGCCTCGCGGTCCGGTCCAAGCCAGTCCGGATTGCGGGCGGTGCCGTCGAAATGCGCGGTGGTCTTGAACAGCTCATAGCGGCCATCGCGTCCCGCCTCACTGGTGGCGTCGGTGATGCGCGCCTCCTCCGCCGGCGACATCGGCCTGAAGCTGCGCGCCGCCGTGAACGCCTGGTCGAGCACCGCCTCGTTGTCGATCCCGGTGACGACCACCGAGGTCGGCCGGTTCAAGGCGTAGTGCAGGCAGTCGATCGGGGCGAGCCGGGTCCCGCTCTTGAGGATCACCCCGTTCGAGCCGCCGAACGCCTTCATGGTGATGACGCCGATCCGCTCGCGCAGCGCCACCGGCATCGCCAGGCGCGCGAACGAGCGGAAATGCGCGTCCATCACGTTGGACGGCATCAGCACCACGTCGAACTGGAACCCGTGCGCCCGCGCCACCTCCATCATGTAGACGTGGATGCGCGGATCCTTGTGCCCGGTGAAGCCGATATGGCGGATCTTGCCCGCCTGCCTAGCCGCGATCGCCGTCTCGATCGCCCCGCCGGGCGCGAAGATGCGGTCCGGATCGTCGTAGCGCAGCACCTCGTGGAACATCCACAGATCGAGGTGGTCGGTGCGCAGGCGCCGCAGCGACTGGTCCAGCTGCGTCTGCGCGATGTCCTTGTTGCGGCCGTCCACCTTGGTCATGAGGAAAGCCTTGTTGCGGTAGCCTCCTTGCGACAGCGCCATCCCCATGCGCCGCTCGCTGGCGCCGTCGTTGTAGTCCCACGCGTTGTCCATGAAGTTCATGCCGCGATCGAGCGCTGCGTGGCAGAGCCGGATCGAGGTCGCCTCGTCGATACCGGGCTTGGCGAAGTGCGAGCCGCCGAAGCCGATCGCCGACACGCTTTCGCCGGTCCGGCCGAGCCTGCGATACAGCATGTCGCCGCGCCGCTCGCCCGGATCGGTCAGAACCGGCAACGGCGGCAGCGGCCCCTGCGGCCCGGTGACGGGCACGCCGTCCGGCCGTGGCGGCTCGGCACCGAGCGCCGTCTTGCCGGCAATGCCGACCAGGCCGCTCGCTGCGGCCGAGCGGAACAGGCTGCGTCGATCCATGGCACGTCCTTCGGGATGTTCCGGCGGCACCGTCCGCCGCGCCCGACGCAATAAACGCAGGTCCGCCCGCCATCCCGAATTACAACCGCGTGAGGCGGTGCCCCTGCCGCGAACCGTTTCAGCCGAACGACGGCTGCACCACCGCCATGATCACGATCACCAGCATCAGCACCGTCGGCACCTCGTTCGCCATGCGGTAGAACCGCTGCGGACGCTGGTTGCGGTCGAGGAGGAAGTCCTTGCGCCACGCGGCACACGCGCCGTGGAAGCCCAGCATCAGCAAAGCGCCTGCAAGCTTGACGTGCCACCAGCCGGCGGACCAGTCGATCGCTCCCGGCGTCATGATCAGCAGGCTGCCGAACAGCACTGCTGCGAACATCGCCGGCGTGGTGATCTGCTTCAGCAGCCGCCGCTCCATCACCTTGAAGCCTTCGCTCTGCGTCGAGCCCACCGGCACCTGGCAGTGATAAACATAGAGCCGCGGCAGGTAGAACAGCCCGGCCATCCACGCGATCACGGCGATCAGGTGGAACGCCTTTTCCCATAGCAGCCAGGGCCCGAGTGCCGCGATTACCATGGCCGGCGTACCGCTTCGACCAGCACCCCAACATGCTCCGGCGGCGTTTGCGGCAGCACGCCATGACCCAGGTTGAACACGTGCGGCCGTCCCCTCAGCGCGCTCCGTATCGTCTCGACCGCGTCGGGCAGCGCGTCGCCGCCGGCAAGAAGGCAGAGCGGGTCCAGGTTGCCCTGCAACGTGACCTCCGGCGGCACCAGCGCCGCGGCCAGCCGGAGGTCGGCCGACGTGTCGAGCGCCAACGCGTCGATCCCGGTTTCCGCCGCATACCGTCCGACCAGCAGCCCGCCCAGGCGCGGAAACCCCACCACCGGCACCGACGGATGTCGCCGCTTGACCTCCGACACGATCCGGCGCGCGGGCGCGATCACGTGACGCTCGAACTGCGCCGGCGGCAGCAGCCCGGCCCAGCTGTCGAACAGCATCACCGCTTCCGCGCCCGCCTCGATCTGCGCGCACAGCATGGTGGCCGTGGCTTCGGTCAGCATCTCGATCAGCCGGTCGAACAGCGCCGGCTCCGCATAGGCCAGGCGGCGCGTTTCCGCGAACTCCTTGGAGCCGCCGCCTTCGACCATGTAGCAGGCCACCGTGAACGGCGCCCCGGCAAAGCCGATCAGGGTGGTCGCCCCGGCCTGGCCGGCACCGAGTGCTGCCTCGCCCGGCACCTCCAGCGCGCGCCGCAGCCGGCGCAGCGCTTCCATCACCGGCGCCGTCGCTTCCGCTACCCGCTCCGGCCGCAGCCGGTTGAGGTCGGCGACGCTGCGCACCGGATCCAGCACCGGTCCTACCCCCTCGACGAACTCCAACGATTGCCCCATTGCCCAGGGCAGGATCAGGATGTCGCTGAACAGGATCGCCCCATCCATGCCGTAGCGCCGGATCGGCTGCAGGGTGATCTCGGTGGCGGGGGCGGGCGTCATGCAGCGCGTGATGAAGTCGGCCTGTGCCCGCAGCGCACGGAACTCGGGCAGGTAGCGTCCCGCCTGGCGCATCAGCCAGACCGGCGGTGGCCAGACCGCTTCCCCGTGCAGCACGCGCAGCAGCCGCTTGTCGCTCATGTTCAGGAACCGTCCGGGTTCGGCGTTCCGGCAGACCCGGTCTCGCTCGTCATGGCTTTGATCTAAACATGAAAGAAGAAGAAAAGATTGGGGGGAGTCCTAAGGGAGCCTGTGGATGTCGGGGTACCCCCTTTGCGGAAAACGTACCCCGCTTTGCCCACAGCGTGTACAACTTCCAAGCCATTGAAGTGGTGCCGGTTTTTGAACTTGTCCAGGAGATGTCCGATCGAGGCTGTGTACAACTCCCTGCCCATCCAAGCTGTACCCGTCATCCACATGACTCGGTACCTCGTGTGTCGGGAGCCTGGTTCATCCCCGTGTACCCCAGGACTCTCCAAGTCATGAACCTGTCGGCTGGCCCATCGTCGTCGCCCTTGTCGCTTCCGGCGACTCCACAGCTGATCCTCGCCAGCGGATCCACCGCACGCCTGGCGGTGCTCCAGGCCGCCGGCCTGCGCGTCCTCGTGCAGCCGGCCAGCCTCGACGAGGACGCCGTCAAGCGTGCCGCGCAGGACGCCGGATGGAGCCCGGACGCGGCCGCCCTCAGGCTTGCTGAACTCAAGGCCGCGACCGTTTCCGATCCCGACGCTCTGGTGATCGGCGCCGACCAGATCCTGACCTGCGACGGGCACTGGTTCGACAAGCCCGCCGACCTCGACCAGGCGGCAACCCACCTGCGGCGCCTGCGCGGCCGGGATCACCTCCTGCACACCGCAATTGTCGTGCTGCAGCGTGGCCGGGTGGCGTGGCGGCACCTGGCAACCCCACGCCTGCACATGCGGGCCTTGTCCGACCACTTCATCGACGCCTATGTCGCCGCTGAGGGCCCGGAATTGCTGTCCAGCGTCGGCGCCTACCGCCTGGAAGGGCTTGGCATCCAACTGTTCGACACCGTGGAGGGCGAGCACGCCGCCATCCTGGGACTGCCGATCCTGCCGCTGCTCGGCTTCCTGCGTCAGCAGGGCCTGCTGCAGGAGTGAACCGCTCGTGGCCCGCCGCGGCAGGGTTGTCAGCCCCCGAAACCACGGCTATATGCGCGCCACCCAAGGACCTCCTGCCATACGCAGGCGCTCCACCGGACGAACCGGGGCTGTAGCTCAGTTGGGAGAGCGCTTGAATGGCATTCAAGAGGTCAGGGGTTCGATTCCCCTCAGCTCCACCAGTCCGCCGCTCCACGGCCAGGGCGCATCGTTTCTCCTGATCCGAGCGTTGTTCCTGTTTTCGAGGAAGCCAGGATGGCAAAGCACAAGGCCGCACCCGGCGAGATCCTGACCGTTGCCGGTCCGTGGCGCGACGCCCTGCTGGTCTGCCGCAAGTGCAGCCGCAAGCTCGACGGCGGCTTCGGTCCAGACGGAACCGACACATTGCCGCGTGCCGTCAAGCACGCGCTGCGAGAGGCTGGCCGCAGGCGGGAGGTGCGGATCCTGGAGGTCGGCTGCCTCGGCGTGTGCCCCAAGAACGCGGTCACGGTGATGCACGGTGCCGACCCTGGCCACATGCTCGTGGTCCCTGAAGGTTTGGCGCCAGATCTCCTCCTGTCACGCCTCAACAACGCGCTGCCCTCCACGGTGCCTGCCATGCCTTGCCCTTGACAGGACCTGCCGCAGCCGGTTCCTGACACGTTCTATCGTGGGCGCCCGGCTTTGTTTCATCATCTTGACCACCTCCTCGCCCATTACGGCTACGGCATGGTGGGCATCGTCGTGATGCTGGAAAGCATGGGCGCGCCGCTACCCGGCGAAAGCCTGCTGATCGGCACCGCCCTTTATTGCGCTGCCACGCACAGGCTGGAGATCGGCTGGGTCATCGCCGTCGCCATCGCAGGCGCGATCATGGGCGACAATTTCGGCTACCTCATCGGCCGGTCGCTCGGCTTCCGGCTGCTGGCGCGCTGGGGACGCCATGTCGGCCTGTCCGACGACCGGCTGACGCTGGGCCGCTACCTGTTCCGCCGCCATGGCGGCAAGGTGGTGTTCTTCGGCCGCTTCATCGCCATCCTGCGCACCTTCGCCGCCCTGCTGGCCGGCGCCAACCGCATGCCGTGGCCGTCCTTCCTCCTCTACAACGCCCTGGGCGGCATCGGCTGGGCCGGCGGCTACTCGCTCGCCGCCTACCTGTTTGGCAGCCAGATGGAGCGGATCTCCGGCCCGCTCGGCCTCGCCATCGGCATCGTCGCCACCGTGGCGGTTGGCAGCGCCTTCGTGTTCCTCAAGCGCAACGAGAAGCGCCTGACCGAGGATGCGTTGGCAGCCGCCCGCAGCGACGCCGCGCCGGGCTGAACGTTTCGCGTTTCACTCAAACGTTCGCCTGCGCCTCCAGCGGCGGCGCCTCGTCCGGCTGGTAGCACAGCGCCGCGCATTCCCCGGCCAGCACCCCGCCCACCGCGCTCATGTCGTTGCGGAACGCGTCGTCGATGATGTCCAGCACGTCCAGGTGACGGTCCTCGAAATACATCCGGTGCACATCCTGCCGCCGCGCGCCATAGACGATCCGGCCGATGCTGGTCCAGATGCACGCCATGCTGCACATTCCGCACGGTTGCAGCGTCGAGTACAGCGTGGCGCCGCGCAGGTCGTCCCGCCCGAGGCTTTCGCAGGCGCGTCGGATCGTCACAATCTCCGCATGCGCACTCGGGTCGTGGCGCAGGCCCACCTCGTTGTGCCCTTCGCCCACCACCACCCCGTCCAGCACGACGACACAGCCGATCGGCGACGCGCCTTCGGTCCGTGCGCCGGCTTCCGCCAGCACCAGGGCGCGCCGCATGAAGAACTCGTCGTCCGGCATCGTTTTGGTCATAAACCGTTCAACGGCGCGCAGGCGCCCGCGATCCCTTATGCCAGCGCGATCCAGGCC
>CAXSHC010000118.1:0-324 GCA_964236745.1 uncultured Acetobacteraceae bacterium | reverse complement strand
GCATGGTCGCTCGCTCCCGGCTCGCCACGCACCGCCCGGTCCACCCCTGCATCCTCCAGCCGCAAGGCGAGGTCGGGCGACAACAGGAGGTGGTCGAGCCGCAGCCCGGCATCGCGCGGCCAGCGATCCCGCTTGTAGTCCCAGAAGCTGTAGACCGGCCCGATCGGGTGGACGCGCCTGAGCGCATCAGTCCAGCCCTGCGCCAGCAGCCGCCCGAACAGCGCCCGGCTCGCCGGATGCAACAACGCGTCCCGATCCCACGACCGCGTCTGATAAATGTCGGCGGCACCCGGCACCACGTTGTAGTCCCCCGCCAGCACCACC
>CAXSHC010000117.1:825-8366 GCA_964236745.1 uncultured Acetobacteraceae bacterium | reverse complement strand
TTCCTGTGGCCCGACCTGCTGGGCTTCGCCGCCTCGTTCCTCCTGTTCGTGCCGCTGGCACGCTTGATGGGCTCGAGCCGTCTGACCGCCGTGCTGGTGTTCCTGTTCATCGACCTCGGCGAGCGGACGGTGCTGGACAACTGGGTGATCCCCTGGAACACCACCCTGACCACGCCGCTGATCCTGCTCGGGCTGTTGTCGGCGGCGAGGATCGTTGGTGGCGTCGCCATTCGACATCAGGTCGGCAAGGCGTCCCGGCTGGCCTGGCCGTTCTGGTTCGGGGTTGCAGTTGGCCTGGTTCCGGCCTTCCGGCCCACCGACCTGCTGACTTTGCTGCCGGCATTCCTTGTCGTCCTGGCCAGCGTCGCGTCCGGGCCCGTTCGTCGGCAGCCGGTCCGGCTCGTCTGGATGGGGACCGTTGCCGCCGCCGGCTTCGCAGCCGGCTTCGGCTCCTTTCTGGCAGTCTACCTGCCGATCTTCGGGCCGCACCCGAGCCCCTACATGGAGATGTCGCAGCAGACCGGCTTCGAGTGGCAGCTGTTTCCGCTGCACTGGGTGACCCTCGTGATCGGCCCGCGCCCGCTGTTTCCGGGGCAGACCGGGCTGATCGAGGGCTTCCCGTGGCTGGTGCCCTGCCTTGCAGGCGTGGCCGCGATGGCAACCGCGGCCTTCATGCGCTTCTCCCTGCCGGAAGGACGGCGGATCCACGTGATCGTGCTGGGCGCCATCCTGCCCTACTGGGCGCTCTACCTGTGCTACCGCGACCTGCATCCGCCCGGCTTGTGGCGCTACAACAACGTCCACTACTTCACCTGGACCTTTCCGCTGCTGGGGATCTACGGGCTGCGCCTGTTCCGCTTCGCCGGCAAAGCGCTGCACGTCGGGTGGCGGTCGGGAACGCGGAGCGGCGGGCGCGCGGCGGTGCCGGTGCTCGCAGGCCTGGCGGTCGCGGTATTCGCGCTATGCTGGCGCCCGCAGCTGGGCCCATGGCCTGGCACGCCGCCGGCGCTCCGGCTCGACGTGGCCCGGAGCGACGTGTTCATCTCTGGCGGCCTGTCGCACATGCGCGACGCCCTGCTGCTGTCGGTGCACGATCCGGCCAGCCGCATCGACTTCGGCGAGCACAGGCTCGACGAAGGCGGCCGGACCTTCGCCACGTTCCATGCCTTCCGGGCGTTTCCCCTGCCAGGCGGGACCATGGTGCTGCCCCTGCGGCCAATGCCGCACGCGGACGGCGTTCTCCGCTTCGACGGCGTGGGGCTTGATCCGTCGGTCCAACCGCGGCTGCTGCGGCAGGACACGGTGTTCGGTCTTCCCTGCTGGGTACCGCGCATCATCCGGCCTGCCGCGTGTTCCGTCCTGTCGCCGCTTCCCGGGCCGTTGTTCCCGGTCGGGCGCCAGATCGACTTCAATTCCAAGATGGAAAGCCCGTTCCTGATCCCCGGCGGATGGACCGACCATGCGGATGGACGCTGGACGCTCGGCTACACGTCGAGCCTGCAGTTCCGCGTTCCCGAGCGGTCCGGCATCGGCGGCGGGATCGTGCTGGAAGTGGAGGGCGCCGGCTTCGTGCCGCGCGGGTCTGACTTCCTGGCGATCGACGTTTCGGCCAACGGGCACCACCTGACGCGGTGGCGGGTGTCGACAACGCGAGAGGTCGCGTTGCTTGTAACGGTTCCGGCCTCGATCATCCCGCCGAACGGGGAGGTGCTGCTGACCCTGTCCGCCTTGAACGCCCGCCGTCCGGCCGACACCCTCGCCAATTCCAGAGACCGCCGGCTGCTCGGCTTCAGGGTCCGGGCGGTCCGCATGCTGCCCTGGTCCGAACGTTCCGACGAGCAGGCGGGACCGCAATAACCATCCTGCCCGGTCCGGTGGCTTTCTCCGATCCCCTCCTGGCAGCGTTGCGTCGCGGCGAGCTGTCCGGCGCGCGCGCGCTCACGCTGTCTGGCATGGCCCTGCGCGAGCTGCCGCGCGAGGTGCTGGGCCTCGCCGACACGCTGGAGCTGCTCGACCTCGGCAACAACCCGTTGGACGCGCTGCCTGCGGATTTCGGCCGGCTGCGTCGGCTGCGCGTGCTGTTCTGCTCCAACACGCGTTTTTCCTGCCTGCCGCCGGTGCTGGCTGACTGCCCGGCCCTGAGCCAGGTCGGCTTCCGCGACACTGGCCTGTGCGAGGTGCCCGGGGAAGCACTGCCGTTGTCGCTGCGCTGGCTGACCCTGACCGGCAACCGGATCGAGCGCCTGCCCGCGTCGCTCGGGCAGCGGCCGCTGCTACAGAAGCTGATGCTGTCCGGCAACCGCCTCGACGCCCTGCCGGACGAGCTGGCGGGCGCGCCGGCGCTGGAACTGGTGCGCTTGTCCGCCAACCGGTTCGAGCGCCTGCCGTCCTGGCTGCCGGAGCTGCCTCGCCTCGCCTGGCTGGCCTGGGCCGGCAACCCGATGGATGGCGAACTCTGGACGCCACCTTCCGCCTCAATCCCCTGGAACCGGCTGTCGATGGGGCCGATGCTGGGCGAAGGGGCATCCGGAACGGTTCGTCGCGCGACCTGGACCGAGGATGGCGCGGCCACCGGCCGGCCCGTGGCGGTGAAGCTGTTCAAGAATGCGGTGACCAGCGACGGGCTGCCCGAGCACGAGATGGCCGCCTGCCTGCGAGCGGGCGAGCATCCCCACCTGGTCGGCACGCTGGGACGTCTGGCCGGCCACCCGTCCAGCACCGACGGGCTGGTGATGACGCTGCTTCCCGACGGCTGGCGTCCGCTGGCGGGACCGCCCAGCCTCCAATCCTGCAGCCGCGACGTGTACGACCCCGCCCTGCGCCTGCAGCCGGACGCCGTGCTGCGCATCGCGCGCGGCGTCGGGGCGGCGACGGCGCACCTGCACCGGCGCGGGCTGCTGCACGGCGACCTGTACGCCCACAACGTCCTGTGGGACGGCACGTGCGGCGACGCGAGGCTGAGCGATCTCGGTGCCGCCTCCATCCTGCCCGCCTCCGTCCCGCCGGGCGCGACCACGACCGCCGCCGCCCTGCGCCGGCTGGACGTGCTGGCCTGGGGTGTGCTGCTCGGCGAGCTGCTGCAGCGCTGCGATCCGGCACCCGGGCTCGAGGCGCTGCGGGCGGTGCAGCGTGCCTGCACCCAGCCCGAGCCGCGGTCGCGGCCGGACCTGGCGGAGGCGCTGGCGTCGCTTTCGTGACGCGCGGCGGGCGCAAATCGCCGCCCTGGTCAGCTGAGCAGGGTGGCCACCGTGCTGCCGCTCTTTTGGAGCTCGAAGCTGCGGCCCTCGATCCGCACCGTGACGCGGGAGTCGTTCTTGAAGCCCAGGCCCTTCAGGTTCAACGAGAAGCCGTGCTCGCCGCTGCCGATGCCTGACCGCAGCAGATCCTGCCGCAGCCGGTCGGCCCGGCAATCGGTGACGGCGACGTCGTCGCGGAACACCGTCACCGTGACGGGCAGCGGAACGTCACGCTGACAGGCCCAGCCGGTCAGGGTGTTGTCGCGTATCTCGTCGATATAACCGTCGAACTGTCGCCGCGCGCTTTGAAGGTAGGCCGGCCGGTCCGGCTCCACCAGCCCGACCAGGCGCCGCTGTTCCGTCTGCTCCATCTCGATACCGCAAAAATCCAGCAGGCGGCTGATGAAGCGGGCGGGCTGCCGCACCGCCTTTTCGTAGCTGACCAGCAGCACCGGGCAGGTAAGGGCCTGGGCGAAGCCCAGCATGGCCTGCAGGTCCTCCATCGCCGCCGCGAGGCTGTTCGCGGGGTCGCGCTGCTCGGCGATCGCGTTGCGCTCGGCGATGGCGACCGGATCGCGCACGGTCAGGATCACGCGCGGGTTGCGGAACGCCGCGACCGCCGCCGTGCCCTGGACGTGGAGATGGGGCCGCTTGAAGCCCCAGACCGGGTGCCTGGCATCGCGGGCCCGGCGCAGCCGGGCCACGGCCGCCGCGTCATAGCCGCCGTTCTCGAACAACAGCGCGAACGCGTGGTCCTCGAACACGATCTGGTCCATGTCCTCGCCCATGAACACGCCGGCGCCATGCAGCACGCGCGCGATCATGCTGGTGCCGGACCGGGCCACCCCGGACACGATCAGCGTTCGCGTCCCGGACGCGCCGATGCCCCCGGCCTGGCTGCCCTGGAAGCTGATGAGGCCCTTGTTCTGCAGGTCCATCATCGGTCGGTGACCCTCCGGCAGCGTCCGGCGATCCGTCCGCTGCATTGCCACCGACTTTAACGAATTATTCCCTGTATTGAAACAGTCAAGATGGCCGGCTTGGGCGAAGGCTGGTTCCCGGGCAGGCCTCAGGAGGGAGCGGTCGCCGCGCACTTGATGAACTTGCCCTTGTTGTCGCGGCAGGTCTTCTTTGCCGCCGGCGCCGGGCAGGTCACGAACTTGCCGTTGCCGTCACGGCAGGGTGCCGCCGACGCGGCGTTGCTGAGGAAAAAGCAGAGGCCGACACCCAGCAACACCGTCTTCATCGCGTTCAATCCTGTTCTTTTGAGAAAACCGGCGTCAGCCTTGCATCTCGAACGCGCCGGCGATGGAAAGGCGGACGTCGTCGCCCACCAGCGGAACATAGGTCTTCACCCCGAACTGGCTGCGCTTGATCGTGCCGACGGCTTCGAAGCCGACGGTGTACTTCTTGTCCAGCGGGTTCACCCCGGCGCCGACGAAGTGGACGGAAAGCGTTTCGGGCTCCGATACCCCGTGCAGCGTCAGGGTGCCGTCGACGCGGGCGGCGTTCTTGCCCATGGGTGTCACCCGGGTCGAGGTGAAGGTGGCGGTGGGATAGTGCTGCGCGTCGAACCATTCCGGCCCCTTCAGCTCGCCGTCCAGCTTGGCGCTGGTGGTGGCCACCGAGTCGATCGGGATGGAAACCTTCAGCCTGGATGCGTCCGGCCTGGACGGATCGAGGCGCAGGGTGCCGGACACGTTCGAGAACACGCCCGAATAATAGGAGAAGCCGAGATGCAGCAGGGTGAAGCCGACCTGGGTATGGGTGGGCTCGACGGCATAGCTGCCCGCCTTGATCGTGGCCGGCTCGTGCGAGGCGGTCTGGGCGCGAACGGTGCCGGCCGGGCCGATGGCCAGCGCGGCGGCGGCGGCGAGAAGAAGGCGCTTCATTGGTTGTCCGATCGATCCGGAAGGAAACTGTCTCAGGCCGCCAGCTTGCTGGCAAGCTTTGCCACATGCTGACCCAGGAAGCGGGCACCGTCGCGCTCGTTGTCGCTGACCGCGCGCGACCCGTCGCCGCCGGCCAGGGTGGACGCGCCGTACGGCGTGCCGCCGGTCACCTCGTCCAGCTTGAGCTGCCCCTGGAATGAATACGGCAGGCCCGTCACCACCATGCCGTGATGCAGCAGGTTGGTCAGGATGGAGATCAGCGTGGTTTCCTGTCCGCCGTGCTGGCTCGCAGTGGAGGTGAAGGCGGCTCCCAGCTTGCCGACCAGCGCGCCCTTGGCCCAGAGCCCACCGGTGCGGTCGAAGAAGTTGGCCATCTGCGACGACATCCGGCCGTAGCGCGTGCCGGTGCCGACGATGATCGCGTCATAGCCGGCGAGCTCGTTCGGATCCGCGACCGGCGCCGGCTGGTCGAGCTTGAAGTGGCTCGATCGCGCGACCTCATCCGGCACCAGCTCGGGCACCCGCTTGACCGAAACCTCCGCGCCGCCGGCCTGGACCCCCTCGGCGACCGCGTGCGCCATGGTTTCGACGTGGCCGTAGCTGGAATAATAAAGCACCAGGATCTTCGTCATGGTCGGTTTCCTTGGGCCGTTCGATGTTGCGGGGAAGGCGGTTTTCAGGCCGCGTCCACCAGGATGATCTCCGCGTCCTCGGATGCCGTCACCCGGAGCGCCGTTTCGCCGTGCACCGCGACCCCGTCCCGGGCATCGGCGTGAACACCGTTCACGTCCATGCTGCCGCTCGCCGCGACCAGGTAAAGGTGCCGAACAGGGTCGGCGGGATAATGGATGCTTTCGCCGGCCTTGAGCGTGGCGGCGGCGATGCGTGCGTCGGCACGGATCAGCAGCGCCCCGTCATCCTGCTCCTGGCCGCTGGCAAGGGTCACGAAGCCGCCGGCGCGCGCGTCGCGCGGGAACGGTTGCGTGCCCCAGGCGGGCGCGCCGCCCTTGCGTTCGGGCTCGATCCAGATCTGGAAGATGCGCGTCGGGCCCGGCTCGGCGTTGAACTCGGCGTGGCGGATGCCGGTGCCGGCACTTATCACCTGCACGTCGCCGGCTTCCGTGCGGCCGTGGTTGCCGAGGCTGTCCTGGTGGCTGATCGCGCCCTCGCGGACAAAGGTGACGATCTCCATGTCGCGGTGCGGATGCGCCGGGAAGCCGGCGCCGGGCGCGATCTCGTCGTCGTTCCACACCCTGAGCGCGCCCCAGCGGCTGCGTGCCGGGTCATGGTAGTCGGCGAAGGAGAAGTGATGCCGTGCCTGCAGCCAGCCGTGGTCGGCTCGTCCGAGCGAGTTGAAGGGCCTGATCTCGATCATGGTGCTGGTCTCCCCCGAACAACGGCAGGCGTGTCGGCTGCGGAACAGGTAGCTCTTGCTCGACCCATCAAAAATAGAAACATTGGAAATCCATCGTTTCGCGGATTGGCATCATGAGCAGCCTCCCTGACCTCGAAGCCTGGGCCGTGTTCGCCCGCGTCGCGGAAGCCGGGTCGTTCGCAGCCGCAGCCGGCGAGACAGGCCTGTCCACCGCCACCGTGTCCAAGGCGGTGGCGCGGCTCGAGCGACGCATTGGTGCCGCCCTGCTGAGCCGCACCTCGCGGCAGGTGTCGCTCACCACGCTGGGACGGGAAGTGGCGGAGCGGGCGCAGCGCCTGCTGGCCGATGCGGAAGCGATCGAGGCCGACCTGCTCGACTGCACCGCGTCGCCAAAGGGCCTGGTCCGGATCACGGCGCCGATGTCGTTCGGCCAGGCGCAGGTGGCGCCGGTCCTGCCGGAGCTGCTGGCGGCCTATCCGGAGCTGTCGGTGGACCTGCATCTCGGCGACGAGATCGTCGACCTGGTGGCCGGCGGCTTCGACCTGGCGCTTCGCATCGCCCGGCTCGAGGCCTCGTCGCTGCGCGCGCGCCGCATCTGCGACGTCAGGGTGCTTCTGTTGGCATCGTCGGATTATTCCAGGCGGCGTGGCCTGCCGGCGCATCCGCGCGCGCTGGGGGATCATCCCTGCTTCAGCTATGCCTACATGGCCAACGCCCGCAGCTGGACCTTCACCCACCGCTCCGGCGAGCAGGCCAGCGTTTCCTTGTCCGGCCCGCTCCGGTTCAACAACGGCGAGGCGGCGATCCCGTCGCTCCTGGCCGGGCTTGGGCTCGCCGCCCTGCCGGACTTCCTGGTGGCCCGGCAGATCCAGGCCGGGCATCTGGTCGAGGTGCTGCCGGACTGGTCCCTGCCGCCCGCGACGCTGAGCCTAGTGACGCCGCCGGGCCGGCTGCGTCCGGTGCGCGTGTCCACCGTGATGGAGTTCCTGCACCGGCGGTTGTCCGGCGCGCCCTGGATGGCGCCGGGTCCTGCCGCCT
>CAXSHC010000117.1:0-815 GCA_964236745.1 uncultured Acetobacteraceae bacterium | reverse complement strand
AGCCGGGCGTGCCGACCAGCCCGCGTATCCGCTCCGCCAGTTCCGCCATCCGGAACGGCTTGTCGAACACGGCGGCGAACAGGCTGCCTTGCTGCCGGGCAATGTGCGCCTGCGCTCCGCTCATCAGGATCACCGGTGGCGCGTCCCGCCCTCCTGCGGCCTGGATCGCCTCGGCGAGCTCGACCCCGTTCATGGTCGGCATCATGTAGTCGGTGATCACCAGCGACACCGCTTCCCGGCCCAGCTGTTCCAGCGCCGTGACGCCGTTGCTGGCGCGGAGCACCTGGTAGCCCTCGTCTTCCAGCGCGAACACCACGATGTCGGCGACCAGCAGCTCGTCGTCGACCACGAGAATTGTTGTCATGGCCAGGGTCCCGGCGAGGGCCGGGCCTAAAGGAAAACGGACGGGGCGGGCAGCTCGATCACGCGTTCCAATGCAACCCCCTGTTCCATGACGGCGCATGGGCGGCCACGCGGCGGGCCATGCATCGTCGTCGACGGCAGAACGAGCGCCATGCGGGAGAGTTTGGCGCCTTGGCGTGCTGCAACGCTTCAGCACCAAATCGTGCAGTGGGTTCCGGTGCGAGGTTCCGGCGCGGGGTTGCCGGCGTCAGTGTCCGCCGGCGTCGACGTCTGCCGGCACCAGCGGCAGCCACACCGCGCTGGCCTGCGCGCCCTGGTGCTCGATCCGCTCGGTGGCGGACACGTAGTCGCCGCTCCTGGCCTCGAAGATGTTCGGCACGAAACTTTGCGGGTTGCGGTCGTAGAGCGGGAACCAGCTCGACTGGATCTGCACCATGATGCGGTGCCCGGGC
>CAXSHC010000116.1:5847-8384 GCA_964236745.1 uncultured Acetobacteraceae bacterium | reverse complement strand
CCTGATCGGAGCATGCGACGCCGTGATCTCGCTTCATCGCAGCGAAGGGCTCGGCCTGCTGGTGTCCGAGGCGATGGTGCTCGGCAAGCCGGTGATCGCCACCGACTATTCGGCCACCACCGAGCTCGTCTCGTGCAGCACCGGGTATCCGGTCGACTATCGGCTCATCCCGGTGGCGCCGGGGGAATACCCGTTCCACGAGAACCAGCGCTGGGCGGATCCCGATCTCGACCACGCCGCCTGGCAGATGCGCGCCGTGGTCGAGGGCGGCAGGGCGGTCGCCGGTCGCGTCGCCGCCGCCCGTGCCCACATCGCCAGCCAGTATGGGGCGCGCGCTGTCGCCCGTCGCCAGCTCGATCGCCTCCGCCTGACAGGGTTGTGCCCATGAACGAGAACCAGAATGCCGGCACGCCCGCCGGCCCCTTGATCTCCTACAGCATCAACGCCGAGGACGTGCTGCTGCGCCGGGTGTTCGCGGGCAGGCAGACCGGTTTTTTTGTCGACGTCGGCGCCGAGGACCCGGTGAACGGCAACGACCTGTTCGGGCTCTACCAGCTCGGCTGGCGCGGCATCAACGTCGAGCCGAACCCGCAGTATTTCGAGCAGCTGGTGCAGAAGCGGCCGGCAGACCTGAACCTGCAGGTCCTGCTGTCGGACGAGCCTGCCGACGCGCTGCCGTTCTTCATCATCGAGAACACCGGCCTGTCGACCGGCGATGCGGAGCAGGCGGAAATCCATGCCGGACACGGGACGGAAATCCGCCGCGTCGAGGTGAAGGCCGCGACGCTGACGCAGATTCTCGACGAGGCCGGGCCGCCCCGCATCGACATCCTCAAGATCGACGTGGAGGGCTTCGAGGAGCGGGTGCTGCGCGGCAACGACTGGAACCGCTACCGCCCGTCGCTGATCATGCTCGAGGCGACCCTGCCGCAAAGCCCGGTGCGTCGCCAGACCGCGATCACCGAGTACCTCGGGAGCGTCGGCTATCGTTTCGTCCACCATGACGGCCTGAACGACTTCTTCACCGAGAAGGACTTCGTCCCGCCGCCAGACTCCTTCCGTGCGCCCAACGTGTTCGACAACGTCGTGCGTTGGGACACGATGGCGCTGCGCGACACCTATGATGACCTTCAGGACCGGTTCGCCGACGTCGAGCATTACGCCAGGACGCTGGAAGGCGAGCGCGACAGCATGGACAAGGCGTTGACCGAGGCCGACCGTGCGCTGGACGAGAAGCAGCGCTCGGAGCAGCGCCTCGCTGCGATCCTGGACGCGACCAGCCAGGTCGCGATCAACCTTCTCGCCAACGGTTCGGAGCAGGTGGACATGACGCTCGCCCAGGCTGGCCTTCTTCCCCTGCCGCAACAGGCAGCAACGCTGTTGGAAACCGGGCGCGACCTGGTGGTGGTCGACGCCGAGGCCCAATCGGCGCCGGAAGACGACGCGCACCTGCTGTCGATCCAGATGCAGATGGTCCAGGCGCGCCTGACGGGGCTGCAGCGGGAAAAGGAGCGCCTGGACGAGCTGGTCAAGGACCTGCAGTTCCAGAACCGCCGCCTGTCGGCCGGCAACGAGCAGCTCCAGGGCGAGCGCCTTGCACTGCACCGCGCCCTCGACCAGGCACGCGACCAGGCCGGGATCCTGGTCGAAACCCGGCGCGCGGTGGGCGAGCTGCAGCGCCTGATCGACGAGGACGGCGCGGCCCGGTCGGACAAGGTCGAGGCGGCGGCGGCACGGCTGGACCGGGCGCATGCCGAGGCGCTCCGGATCGAGCAGGAGAACGAGAAGGCGGCGCGTCAGCAGGCGGAGCAGATCGAGCAGGAGCGCCGCCAGCGCGTGACGCAGCGCTATGGCGGTGTGCCGACGGGCAACGATGGCGACGCCCTCATGCTCCAGGCCCTCTACGCCTCGACCTCCTGGAAGCTCACCCGGCCGGTCCGCGTGCTGGGCCGGCTGTTCCGGCCAAACCGGTCATAGCATCAGGAGAAGGCCGACCTTAAGAGTCGGTCCAAGATCATCCCATAGGATTGCAGAGCCTTCTCACCATCAACCTGACTGACGCCCAGCGCAGGAACGCGAGAGCGTTTCGGTTCAGGCACTCCCAATCCTTACTCAGTCGCCGACACCGGTTGAGCCAGGCGATGGTGCGCTCCACAATCCAGCGCTTGGGCAGCACCACGAACTTGCCTGTGTCGCACCTCCGGACGATCTCGACGTTCACGGCGTGGTGGGCCTGGGCAAGCCCCTGCCGGAACTTCGGTCCCTGATAACCCGCGTCGGCATACAGGGTGAGCAAGAAGGATACATGCCGAACAGCGTCGCCATGAGCAGCACGCCGCCATCGCGATCCTGGATGTCAGCCGCATGCACGGGCGCCTCCATCAGCAGGCCCTGCGTGTCGACCAGGACGTGCCGCTTCCTGCCTTTGATCTTCTTGGCGCCATGGAAGCCCGGCCGATCGATCCAGCGCCCCCTTTTTCAGCGCTCTTGACGCTCTGGCTGTCGATGATAGCCGCCGTCGGGCTTGCCTCGCGGCC
>CAXSHC010000116.1:0-5837 GCA_964236745.1 uncultured Acetobacteraceae bacterium | reverse complement strand
CGGCCCGTCAGTTCGCGGCAGCAGACGTAGAGGGCGTGGTGTAGCCGAGCCAGGGTGCCGTCGTGCTGCCAGCGGCAGAAGTAGTGGTTGATCGTGCTGCGAGGCGGCAGGTCCTTCGGGATCGCGCGCCGCTGGCACCCGGTGCTCAGCACATACATCAGCCCGTTGACCACCTCGCGCGCATCCACCGTACGCTTGTTGCCGCCTCAATTGGCCCGCGTGATCTCTGGCTGGACCAGCGCCTTAATCAGCTCCGCTGCTTAAGCGTCATCAGTCAGGTCGCTCGGGTAGCGCAGCCTGCTCCTGCTACGGTTCTGTTCGGTCCACGTCGGAAGCTCCTGCGAGCCTGGCGCTTCCGTCAGAGCATCACAACCGAATCATCAGGCTCAAGATGTTCTTGGACGGACAATTATTGCAGATGTGCAGCAATACTTTACTCTGAATTTTATTAATATTTAGACCATCCAGACCCTCGCCACTGCATTGGAGCAAGCTTTGGAGGGCCAACCCTACACACCGCCTGCGTCAGGAATGGCAAGCTCGTATGTCGGTCTCTATCTTCGAGATTGCGTCGGACCATATCGCATCCAGGATCCTGAGCTTACTCAACCTGACGCTCTTGTGGCATTCGTCCGGACGGCAGGTGACGCTCGACCAGGTAGAGCGGCCGCTGCTTCACCTCGTTGAACACCCGACCTAGGTACTCGCCGATCACGCCCAGCGTCATCAGCTGCACCCCGCCCATGAACAGGATCACCGCCATCAGGCTGGGGTAGCCGGCGACGTGGTTGCCGAACAACAGCGTCCGGATGATGAGCTGGCCGCCGAACAGCAGCGCCGCCATCGCGGTGACCAGCCCGATATAGGTGGCGATCTTGAGCGGCAGGACGGTGAAGCTGGTGATCCCTTCCAGCGCCAGGTTCCATAGCGCCCAGTAGTTCCAGCTGCTGCGTCCGGCCGCACGCGGCGCGCGGTCGTAAAGCACCGCCTGGCTGGAAAAGCCCACCCAGGCGAACAGGCCCTTCATGAAGCGGTGATGCTCGCGCAGTCTGAGCAGGGCGTCCACGCTGCGACGGCTCATCAGCCGGAAGTCGCCGCTGTCGGCGGGAAGCGCCACCCGCGTGCTGAGCCGCCCCATCACCCGGTAGAACGCCTTGGCGGTGCCGAGCTTGGCCAGGCTTTCCCCCGAGCGCCGCCGCCGCCGGGCGTAGACGACGTCGATGCCCTGCCGCCACACTGCCACCAGTTCCGGAATCAGCTCCGGCGGGTCCTGCAGGTCGGCGTCGATCACGACCACCGCGCCGCTGGCGGCAGCATGGTCGAGCCCGGCCGTCATCGCGATCTCCTTGCCGAAGTTGCGCGACAGGTTGAGCAGCCCCACGCCCGGTTCGGCAGCGGCCAGCCGCTCGATCACCGCGAGCGTCTCGTCCCGGCTGCCGTCGTTGACGTAGATGACTTCCCAGCCTTCTCCCACCGTGCGCATGACTGCCGCCAGGTGCCGGTGGAACGCCGGCAGCACGATGGCCTCGTTGAAGCACGGCACGACGATGCTGATCACCGGCTGGTGCCGGGACAGGTCTTGTGTCGGGTTTCCGGTTGTCGCCGAAAGGATGGAGGACATGTTTATCGTTGCCCCTTCGCGCCGATCGAGGAAAGCAGGATCCAGGCCGACTGGCCCGCGTCTTCCGGACCGTGCTCCAGCACCAGGGCAGCGGCGCGGGAATGGCGCGGGATGCAGTGCCACGTGGGCAGCCCGGGCGGAACCTGCCAGGACGCCAGCACGGTGTCGCCGTCAAGCAGGCGCAGCGACTGCACCGGTCCGCCCTCTGGACCGCTCGCGGCTCGCAGCAGCAGGCACTGGCTGTCGCCCGCCCCGGGGGTAGGCGGCAACGTCAGCACGCCGCGCTGGCCTTGCATCCAGCTGCCGTTCTTGTCGGGAAGCGTCCAGCCGGTCCATAGATAGGGCTCCACCGCGATACCGGAGGATGGCTGGCGGCCGGGCGGAGGAAGCGCGTCCAGTATCGCCGCGTCCGGCATGCGGAACAGGATCGGATGCGACCAGACCAGGATGTCGTGGCCTTCCCAGTCCAGGATGCGGTCCGGCTGGCCGAAGGAACGGATCGCCAGCGCCCGGCAGGACGCGGGATCGCTGCACAGGTCGGGGTCGTGCACCGAAACAAAGAACCGGCTCTGGACACCGCCGGCATCGTCTGGTTGGTACCACGCATCAAAGGTCTGGCTTTCGGTAGGCTGGATCGGCAGCCCCCCGCCCGGGGCGCCCACCGGGCGGATGGTGACCGCGCCACGCGTGCGCACCCGGCTGGAGTTGGCGTCGCTGCCCCAATAGCCGCCATAGCCGTAATGCAGGTCGTGCGCCTTCAGGAACCGCGTCAGGCGAGTCTGCCAGCCGGCCGCGCCGACCGAATGCTCGCGCACCGGCATCCATTGCTCCCCGAGGCTGCCGGCCACGAACAGCAACGCTGCCGCCAGCAGGGCCGCCCGGCCGATGCCGCGACGTGCACCGGCCAGGGCCAGGCACAGGAACAGCGGCAGCACGAAATACAGGTTCAGCACCAGCCGGGTGAAGGCGAGGTCGGCCGGCAGGGCAGACAGCCCGAACGCGGCCAGCGTTCCGGCGCCGGACAAGGCGCAGACCAGCATCAGGACGCCGTCCGGGCCGCGCAGCCGGGCCGTGCGAACGCCCAGTGCCGCCACCGCGAGGAGAACCAGGACGGCCAGCACCGACAGGCTCGGCACCGCGTCCCACGCCATCCCAGTGGCCGGCGGGACCGGGCCGCCGATCCCGAACAGCAGCCCCGTTCCGAGCAGTCCCGCACCCAGATGCGCCGGTACCGCCGACCACGGTCCGCGATCGAAATGCAGCGCGGTCAGGCTCGGCATCAGCCCGAAGGCATGGCTGCCGGCGAGCCAGGAGGGCAGGGTGGCGAGCGCCACCAGCAGGGCGACGCGCCGCATCCGCCCCGCCAGCGCCGGAACTGCGATCAGGAACGCTGCCGACACCGGAAGCAGGAAGGCGGCGCGCGTCCACGGATCGGAAATGGTGGCGGCCAGCAGCGCCGCTGCCGAGACCAGCAGCAGCAGCGGCGACCGGCCGCGCAGGCAGCTCATCGCCGGCAGCAGGGCGAGCAGGCACCAGAAGGTGGACACGTCGTGGCTGGTCGGGTGGGCAAGAAAGCCGAACCCGGTCAGCGCGGCCGGGGAGGCGAACAGCAGAGTCGTGCCGAGCAGCAGGGCGGCCAACGCGCCCACCGATGGCCATGCCAGCAGCCCTACGAGCGTGCAGCAGCCGACAAAGAACAGCCATCCCGTCAACGCCGGCAGCCACGGACAAGGCGCCAGCGCCGCCTGCAGCGGCAGCTCCGGCAGGATCACCGACAACAGCCAGTTGTCCTGGGTGTAGTGCCATGCAGACAGGACGCCGAGGCCGTGCGCGCGCACGGCCTCGGTGATCAGGGGAACCGTCGCCATGTCCGCATCAGGCTGCCGGCGCAGGCAGATGACCGCGCTCCGGATCGTCCCCAGCAGGAGCAGCAGGGCACAGCCGATCGACAGCAGCACCGTCCGCATCCTGGCCGGCTGCCGGTATGGCCCGGAGTCAACACGCATCGCCTGCTCCACAACGCCGCGCCGCGAAGCCAGCTGGCCGGCTGGCTATCGACCACCACTGGTCGTTGCGCAAGCGTTCGGTACGATGCGTTACGGGTCCGGACGACCCGTCCATGGGACCGACGCCTCGGAACGAGTGCCGGCACCTGCCCTGGATGTTCGTGCCGGTGAAGGTTGGCGCGGCTCGGAACCGTCGCGTAGAAGGTCGTGGTTCGGGCACGACCGCAATCGCATGAGCACCATGAACCAGCTAGCCAACAACGCAGCCCGCCCGGACTTTCCGCTTCGTGGCGGCAAGGCCGGGCCGATCCGTGTGCTCATGGAGCTCCGCCCCTGCTTCGACGGCTATGCCGGCATCCCCCAGGAAACCCGCCTGCTGTTCTCCGCCTTCGCCCATTCCCCTGATTTCGAGGCGGGCGGCCTGCTCAATGGCGGCGCTTCCCCGCGCAGCGCCACCGCCAGGCGCGGCCGCATCGTCGAGGGCCAGGGCATCTTCGCCCAGAGCGCGCAATTGATCGCGCTCGATTCCGGCCAGCAGATGATCCCGCGCGGCCGGCGGATCGCGCGCAAGCTGCTGCCGAAGCAGATCATGCACCGGCTGGAAGCAATCGAACGTCGGGGGACCGTGGAACGGCTCGACACCCTGCTCGACCCCGACCTGTTCGAGGACTGGCTGTGGATGCGGCTGTTCCGGCTCGGCCTGACGCCGCAGGAGCGCCACCTGCTGCTCCAGGCGCGCTATCCGGTGCCGCAGCTGGCCTGGCACGAGGCGGCAGCACTCGCCAACACCAACCGGCTGCGCAGGCGCGTCCAGCTCGATATGCGGAACGGCGGCTGGGACATCCACCTCGCTCATACCCCGTGTCCCTACCGGCTGAAGGGCGGCAAGCTGGTGGTGCGCTACCACGACGCCATCCCGCTGCTTTGGCCGCACACGATCAGCCACGCCGTGGAGCACGCGCGCGGGCACTACCGCATGCTCCGGGCCAATGTGGCCGACGGTGCCTGGTTCGTCTGCACCTCCGAGCCGGTGCGCGAGGACCTGCTCCGCATCTTCCCGTCGGTCGAGAAGCGTACGGTGATCATCCCGACCATGTCCTCGGCCGTGTTCAAGCCCGACATCCGTCCGGCCGACGAGATCCGCTCCATCGTCGGCCGCGGCCGTGCCGCCGCCGCCGGCAAGCTGCGCGACGTCGCCCGCGACGCGGATGCCGGCCCGGCCGGCGCCAACGCGTCCGGCACGCCCAAGGATCAGCGGGGGGATCTGCTGGACGAGCCTTTCATCATGGCCGTGTCCACCCTGGAGCCACGCAAGAACTACGGGCTGCTGATGCGTGCAGCGGCGACGGCGCGGCGCGGCGGCGCCCGCTTCCGGCTGGCGGTGGTGGCCAATCCCGGCTGGCGCAGCGAGGACGAGGTGCAGCTGCTCAAGCGGCTGATCGCCGAGGACGTGGTCCATCACCTGGTGGACGTGTCGAGCCTGGACCTGCGCGCGCTCTACACCGCGGCGCATGCGGTGGTGTGCCCGAGCCGCGCGGAAGGCTTCGACCTGGCCACGGTGGAGGCGATGGCCTGCGGGGCGCCGGTGCTGGCATCCGACATTCCTGTGCATCGCTGGGTGTGCGGCGACGCCGCCAAGTACTTCGATCCCTACGACGAGGACGCGTTGTCTCTGCTGCTCGCGCGGGTCGCGGCGCTGCCGCGCGACCAGGGGCTGCTGGGCGACCTGCGCGACCGCTCGCTGCGCCGCGCCAAGCTCTACAGCCGCTCCGCCCTGGAGCCGCGCTGGGACCAGGCCCTGCACGACGTGGTGACCGGCTAGGCGGGAAGGATCGTTCATGACGGTGTCGCAGGAGGAGTCGCGGTCGTTCGCGGCGCGACGCTTTGCCCTGCTGCGGGCCGAGGCGGCGACCCGGGCGAGGGCCCGGGAAGGGGAGCTCCCGGGCGTCGTGGAGGCGAGCTTGCTCCTGGCGATGGCGCTGCGCCGGACCCTGGGACTGTCGGCTGCACGCCTGCTGGCGGCAACGGACCGGCTTGCGCCGTGGCTCGGCCTGCTTCTGGTGATACGGCACTACCTGTCCGCCAACGCACGGCTGCCGACGCGGCCGCGGACGCTGACCGAGGGCAACGGCTGGTGGGGCTGGTACGACCAGCAGAAGACGCTGCAGGCGGTGATGGGCTTCCACCAGCACCACGCCGACATCGCCAAC
>CAXSHC010000115.1:4324-8387 GCA_964236745.1 uncultured Acetobacteraceae bacterium | reverse complement strand
GATCCACGGCGAGGGCACGCTGGAGATCCTGTCCGACGGCTTCGGCTACCTGCGCTCGCCGGAAGCCAACTTCCTGCCCGGTCCCGACGACATCTACGTATCCCCGAGCCAGGTGCGCCGCTACGGCCTGCGCACCGGCGACACGGTGGAGGGCCAGATCCGGGCGCCGCGGGACGGCGAGCGCTACTTCGCCCTGCTCAAGCTCAACACCATCAACTTCGAGCCGCCGGAAGCGGTCAAGCACCGCATCAACTTCGACAACCTGACCCCGCTCTACCCCGACCGCCGCCTGAAGATGGAGAACGAGACCGCGCCGGTCCCGGCCAAGGGGCAGGGCCGCGACTTCACACCCCGGGTGATCGACCTGGTATCGCCGATCGGCATGGGACAGCGCGCCCTGATCGTGGCGCCGCCGCGCACCGGCAAGACGGTGATGCTGCAAAGCATCGCTACCGCCATCTCGGCCAACCATCCCGAGGTGTTCCTGATCGTGCTGCTGATCGACGAGCGGCCCGAGGAGGTCACCGACATGGCGCGCACGGTGAAGGGCGAGGTGGTGTCATCCACCTTCGACGAGCCGGCGACCCGCCACGTGCAGGTGACCGAGATGGTGCTGGAAAAAGCCAAGCGTCTGGTCGAGCACAAGCGCGACGTGGTGATCCTGCTGGATTCCATCACCCGGTTGGCGCGCGCCTACAACACCGTGGTGCCGTCGTCGGGCAAGGTGCTCACCGGTGGCGTGGACGCCAACGCGCTGCAGCGGCCGAAGCGCTTCTTCGGTGCCGCCCGCAACATCGAGGAAGGCGGCTCGCTGACCATCATCGCCACCGCGCTGATCGACACCGGCTCGCGCATGGACGAGGTGATCTTCGAGGAGTTCAAGGGCACCGGCAATTCGGAGCTCATCCTCGACCGCAAGCTGTCCGACAAGCGCACCTTCCCGGCGATCGACGTGACCAAGAGTGGCACCCGCAAGGAGGAGCTGCTGGTGGACAAGGGCGCCTTGTCCAAGATGTGGGTGCTGCGCCGGATCCTGAGCCCGATGGGCACCATGGATGCGATGGATTTCCTGCTCGACAAGCTGAAATACAGCAAGACCAATCAGGATTTCTTCGACGCGATGAATACCTGAAGGCGGGCCCGGCTCACCCGGGCCTGTCCACCGCTCTTATCGCCCCGGGCCGCTCAGTCCGGGACAAGGATCGTGCTGCCGGTTGTGTTCCTGGACTCCAGCGCCCGGTGCGCGTCGGCCGCCTGCGACAACGGGAAGCTGCGTCCGATCTCGATCCGCACGGCTCCCTGTGTCACCATGTCGAACAGTTCCGCCGCGGCCTGCTCCAGCTGCTCACGTCTGCCGATAAAGGTGGTCAGTTTGGGGCGGGTGACGTAAAGGCTGCCGCGTGCGGCGAGCATGCTGAGCGATACACCGGATACCTCCCCGGATGCATTGCCATAGCTGACCATGAGCCCACGTGGCGCCAGGCAGTCCAGGCTCGAAACGAAGCTGTCCCGGCCGACGCTGTCATACACCACCGGTACCATGGCACCGCCGGTCAATCGCCTGACCTTCTGCGGCAGGTCGTCGAGACCGACGATCGTGTGGGTGGCACCGTGACGGGACGCGAGCTCGGCCTTCTGCGCCGTCGACACCACGCCGATCACCGTCGCTCCCACATGGGCGGCCCACTGGCACAGCAACAGGCCGACCCCACCGGCCGCGGCGTGGACCAGGATCGTTTCTCCAGCCGACAGCATGTACACCTGTCGCAGCAGCGCCTGCACGGTGAGGCCGCGCAGCATCATCGCCGCCGCGGTGCGTGTGTCGATCGCTTCCGGCAGCCGCACCACCAGGTCGGCCGCAAGCGCGCGGTAGCGGGCGTAGGCGCCGAGCTGGGTCGGGTAAGCGACGCGGTCGCCAACCTTCAGGGTGGAAACGTCGCCGCCCACCGCCTCCACGACACCCGCCGCCTCCATGCCGATCACCGCCGGGAGCGTGGGCAGCTTGTACAGGCCGGTACGGTAGTAGATGTCGATGAAGTTGAGGCCGATCGCCTCCTGGCGGATCAGTACTTCCTGCGCCGTCGGCGACGGCGTCGGCACGTCGTCCCAGCTGAGGGCTTCCGCCCCGCCATAGGCGTGCACGCGGATCGCCTTGCTCATGCGGCGAGACCATCCGGCTGCCGATGCCGCCGCGCCGTCTCGAGCGACAACAGGAACCGCTTGGTCTCGACGCCATCTCCGGCCGAGAAGCCGCCGACATGCTTCGCCGCCACCACCCGATGGCACGGGATCAGGATCGGCAGCGGGTTCCAGCCGTTGGCTTGGCCGATCGACCGTGCCGACCCGCCGGCCACGCGGGCGAGCTCGGCATAGGTGCGCGTCTCGCCATGCGGGATCATGCGCAGCGCGTCCCACACGCGGGTCCGATAGGGCGTCGACGCAACCGGCGCCAAGTTGAGGGTGAAGCAGTCGAGCTCGCCGTCGAAATAGGCGTGCAGCTGGTCGCGCGCAGTGCGAAGCAGGATGGTCCCGGATTGTTCGCTGCTCCAGCCCCAATCCAGCGCAACTATGGCATCCTCTTCCTGTGTCAAGGTCAAGGACCCGAGTGGAGAATGCAGTGACAGTTGTGGCAAGCAACACTCCTCAGGCTGACGCCAGCACCCTGGGTTTATCGCAATCCACGTCCGGCGCCATGTCAAGCGCGGGGCTGCCGCGCGGAAATGGCGAGGGACTTGAGCAGGTGGGCCAGCAGGCGACGATCTTCGCCCGCGCGACCGGGGCCGGGCGTGCCGCGATCGCGGTAATCCGGATCAGCGGAAGCGGAAGCGGGCCGTTCCTGGACCGGTTATGCGGCAGCCGGCCGGAACCACGCCGTGCCGCGTTGCGTGCGCTGCGTGTGGAGCCTGCAAGTGACCTGCTGGATCGAGCGCTCGTGCTCTGGTTTCCAGGCCCGGCCAGCTACACCGGCGAGGATTGCGCCGAGCTGCACCTCCATGCCGGGCCGGCGGTGGTGGAAGCCGTTTGCGCGGCGCTGGTGGCCCTGGGTGGCCGGCCTGCGGAACCGGGCGAGTTCACCAGACGGGCCTTTCTCAACAACCGGCTCGACCTGCTGGAAGCGGAAGGGATCGCCGACCTGATTGAGGCGGAAACCGAAGCGCAGCGACGACAAGCCCTGCGCCAGGCGGATGGGGCGCTGAGCCGGCTTTATGCCGATTGGGCACACCGGCTGCGTCAACTGCTGGCACACCAGGAAGCGTTGATCGACTTCCCGGATGAGGACCTGCCACTGGAGATCGAAGCCATCCTCATGCGGGATCTGGACACGCTCCGGCGCGAGATGGCGGCGCATCTGGCCGAAGGCGAGCGGGCAAGCCGGGTGCGGTCCGGGTTGTTCATCGCCATCGTCGGGCCGCCGAACGTCGGCAAGTCCAGCCTGTTGAACCGTTTGGCCGGACGCGAGGCCGCGATCGTCTCGGATCGTCCGGGCACCACGCGGGACGCGATCGAGGTGCGCCTGGTGCTGGGCGACGTTCCGGTAACGCTGGTCGACACCGCTGGCCTACGCGAAGCCGAGGATCCACTGGAGGCAGAAGGAGTGAGGCGTGCCCGGCGCCGTGCGGAAGAAGCCGATCTGGTCGTAAGCGTCGCAGCCGGCGAGCTCCTGCCGGAACAGCCGCAATCCGGCATTCGGGTTTGGAACAAGGTGGATCTGGCCGCAACACCGCATGGCTGGCTTGGTATCAGCGCACGAGACGGTACCGGGATGGCAGCGCTCGAGAACCGGTTGGCCGAAGAAGTGCGCAACCTGACCGCGTCCACTTCCGGAGCGCCGCTGACCAGGGCGCGACACCGCGCCGGGATCATGGAAGCAGCCGCAAACCTGCAGGCGGCACACCACCTGGACCTTGTAGAGCTGCGCGGCGAGGCGCTGAGACTTGCCATGCAGGCACTGGGACGCCTGACCGGCACGGTCGGCGTGGAAGATCTGCTAGACACCGTTTTCAATCAGTTCTGCATCGGCAAGTGACGCGCGCGCACAGCCGCATGCGAGATGGGAGTGCGG
>CAXSHC010000115.1:0-4314 GCA_964236745.1 uncultured Acetobacteraceae bacterium | reverse complement strand
GAGCGACAGGATGGACGTGATCGTGATCGGCGGTGGCCATGCCGGCTGCGAGGCCGCGGCTGCGGCTGCCCGGACTGGTGCCAGGACGCTGCTGCTGACGCACCGGCGGGACACGATCGGCGCCATGTCCTGCAACCCGGCGATCGGCGGCATCGGCAAGGGACACTTGGTTCGCGAGATCGACGCCCTTGACGGGCTGATGGGCGTCGCCGCCGACCGTGCGGGCATCCACTTCAAGCTGCTGAACCGCTCGAAGGGACCGGCAGTGCACGGCCCGCGGGCGCAAGCGGATCGTTTCCTCTACCGCAACGCCATTGTCGAGCTGCTGGAAGCGACACCAAGGCTTCAGGTGATCGAGGGCGCGGTGGACGACCTCCTGCTCGATCCCGACGGCTGCGCCTGCGGCGTCGCGTGCGCTGATGGGCGCGAGTTCCGATCCGGGGCCGTGGTGCTGACCGCCGGCACCTTCCTGCGTGGCGTGATCCATGTCGGGCACCACACGACACCGGCTGGCCGGATCGGGGAGCCGCCCGCAGGCAACCTCGGTCGGCGTCTGGAAGCGCTGGGCCTGCCGCTCGGTCGCCTGAAGACCGGCACGCCCCCCAGGCTCGACCGAAACAGCATCGACTGGGACGCCCTTCCGGAGGATGCGGGCGATACCGTGCCGGTTCCCTTCAGCCGCCTGACGACGCGGATCGACAACGCCCTGCTGTCGTGCCGCATCACCTCCACGACGCCGGCGACCCATGCGCTGATCCGCGACAACCTGCAGTCGTCCGCGGTGTATGGCGGCGCCATCTCCGGGCGCGGACCGCGCTACTGCCCCTCGATCGAGGACAAGGTGGTGCGCTTCGCGGAGCGCGAGCGGCACCAGGTGTTCCTCGAGCCGGAAGCCCTTCCAGGCAACCCCGGTGGCGACCTGGTGTACCCGAACGGCATCTCCACCAGCCTGCCAGCCGACATCCAGGCGTTGCTGGTCGCCTCCATGCCCGGTCTGGAGCAAGCCCGGATCGTGCGCCCGGGCTACGCGGTCGAGTACGACTACGTCGACCCGCGTGCCCTTTGGCCGACGCTGGAGCTGAAGCGGATCGGCCGGCTGTTCCTGGCCGGCCAGATCAACGGCACTACCGGTTACGAGGAGGCAGCAGCCCAGGGCCTGCTCGCCGGGGTCAACGCCGCCCGGCGTGCCGGAAACGGCAATCCCGTCACGGTGGACCGGGGAACCGGCTATATCGGGGTGATGGTCGACGACCTGACCACGCAGGGCGTTTCCGAGCCGTACCGGATGTTCACCTCGCGCGCCGAATACCGGTTGACGCTTCGGGCGGACAATGCCGACCTTCGCTTGACCGGGATCGGCATAAGCTGGGGCTGCGTCGGCCAGGCGAGGTCCGACCTGTTCACGGCCGATCAAGCGGCAATCAACGCGGCGATGCACCGGGCGGATCGCGAAAGCTTCATGCCGGCACAGCTTCTTCAGCAGAACCTACCGACAACCGCGGATGGCCGCCGGCGGTCGGTGCTGGACCTGCTGGCAGCCGAGGCAGAACCCGCTTCCCTGGCCTCGATCGCTCCTTGGCTGTCAGAGCTGCCGAACAGGGTCAGGCAGCATCTGCATACGGAAGCACGCTACCGCGGCTATCTCGGCAGGCAGGCGCGAGAGATCCGCCAGCTCGGGACGGAAACCGCACTGATGCTCCCCGCACAGCTGGACTACCGCGCGATCGGCGGCCTGAGCAGCGAGATGCGGGAACGGCTGACCCTGGCAAGACCCGCCAACTTCAGCGCAGCACAGCGCGTTCCCGGGGTGACACCGGCCGCTCTCGTGGCCCTCCTGGCCCATCTCCGTGCGGCATGACGCCCGTTGTCCCGCTCCTGCCTGTCCCGCCCAATGTTTCACGTGAAACATCGCAAAGGCTGGTCGTATTTGCCGAGTTGTTGCAGCACTGGAACGAGCGCATCAATCTGATATCGCCGCACGACCTGCCCCAGCTATGGAACCGGCACATCGCAGACAGCCTGCAGCTCCTGGAGGAGCTTCCACCGGGCGCTCCCTTTGTCGACCTGGGCTCCGGCGGCGGCTTTCCCGGGCTGGTGCTGGCGATCGCCAACCACAGTCCCGTGACCCTGGTCGAGGCCGACCAGCGCAAGGCGAGCTTCCTGCGCGAGGCGGCACGGGCAACCGGAACGACGGCCACCGTGGTCGCCAAGCGGATCGAGCAGGTGGAGCTGCCGCCGACGCGCCATCTCACGGCGCGTGCCCTGGCCCCGTTGCCGCGGCTGCTGGACTGGTCGGCACGGCTGCTGACCGCGGACGGCATCTGCCTGTTCCTCAAGGGCCGCAGCGCCGAGGACGAATTGACCGCAGCCGCCACGGAATGGCACATGGCGATCTCCCGACGCCAAAGCCGAACCGATCCGGACGGTGTCATCCTCAGGCTGAGTGAAATCAGGCGTGTCAGACAGCCCGACCGGGCGCACGGCCGGTAGGCCCGGCGACTCCGCTTCTCCACCGACGCCGCACGTCCTAGCCATCGCCAACCAGAAGGGCGGCGTCGGCAAGACCACCACCGCGATCAACCTGGCCACGGCGCTCGCGATCCAGGGACGCAACGTGTTGCTGATCGACCTCGACCCGCAGGGCAACGCCTCGACCGGCCTCGGTATCGACCACGGCAGGCGTGCCGGCAGCTATGCCCTGATCGCGGAAGGGCAGTCACTGGACAGCCTGTCGGTCGGAACCGAGGTCCCGGGATTGTTCGTCGTCCCCGCGGACAACGAGCTCGCCGGCGCCGAGATCGAGCTGGTCGACATGGAACGGCGTGAGTATCGCCTGCAGGACGCCTTGTCCGAAGCAGCCACGAGGGGCCACGACTTCGTCCTGATCGATTGCCCGCCCAGCCTGGGCCTGCTGACGCTCAACGCGCTGGTCGCTGCCCGTTCGGTGCTGGTGCCACTTCAGTGCGAGTTCTTCGCCTTGGAAGGCGTCAGCCAGCTGATCCGGACCGTCGAGCGCATACGCCGCGCCTTCAACCCGGCGCTGCGTCTGCAGGGGCTGGTGCTGACCATGTTCGACCGCAGAAACAACCTGTCTGAGCTGGTCGCCGCCGACGCGCGCGGCTTCTTCGGCGACCAGGTGTTCGAAACCATGATCCCGCGCAACATTCGCATCTCCGAGGCCCAGAGCCACGGCAAGCCTGCCCACCTCTACGACCCGAAATCGAGCGGCGCGCTCGCCTATGTCCGCCTAGCCGACGAGCTGCTCGGCCGCGCCAACCGGGAACCCGCCCGATGAGCACGCCGCCGCGCCTCGGCCGTGGATTGGCCGCCCTGCTCGGCGACCGCAGCCCCGACGGACCGGATCGAGCGAGCGAGGGCATCCACGCCCTGCCGATCGAGCTGCTCGAGGCCGGGCCGTTCCAGCCGCGCCAGGTCATGGAACCAGAATCCCTGGAGGAGCTGACGGAGTCGATTCGCGCCCGCGGCATCCTGCAACCGATCCTGGCCCGCCCACATCCCGACCAGCCTGGCCGCTACCAGATCATCGGCGGCGAGCGGCGCTGGCGTGCTGCGCAAAAGGCGGGCCTGCACGCCATACCCGTGCATGTGCGCCACCTGGCCGACGCCGAGGCGATGGCCGCCTCCCTGGTCGAGAACCTGCAGCGCCAGGACCTCAACGCCATCGAGGAGGCCGAGGGCCTGCACCGTCTGATGCGCGACTACGCGATGACGCAGGAGGAGCTCGCCGGCGCCGTCGGCAAGTCGCGCAGCCACGTCGCCAACACCATCCGCCTGCTGCAGCTCCCGGCCAGCGTGCGACGCGAGGTAGTGAACGGCGCCCTGTCCGCCGGCCATGCCCGGGCTCTGATCGGCCATCCCGACCCCGCCAAGGCGGCCCTGGCCGTGATCGCCAAGCGCCTGTCCGTGCGCCAGACCGAGGCGCTGGCGCAAGTCCACATCAACGCCGCCCGGATCGCGCCGCCTGCGGCACGGGCCGCGATCAACCCGCGCGAAGGCAAGGATCCGGAGCTCGCCTCCCTTGAGCGCCAGCTGCGCCAGACGCTCGGCCTCAAGGTGGAGGTGCAGTTCGACGGCCGCGGCGGCCAGCTACGCATCCACTACGACACCCTGGACCAACTCGACGGCGTGCTTGTGTTGTTGAACCGGGCCAACCCCTGATCGACATTTCCTGGAACATAAATCCCGCCCTTTCCATGCCGTGACGACGCTGCTATAGCGCCGTCACCCCGGAAGGGGGCGCATAGCTCAGTTGGTAGAGCAGCTGACTCTTAATCAGCGGGTCGTAGGTTCGAA
>CAXSHC010000114.1:0-8441 GCA_964236745.1 uncultured Acetobacteraceae bacterium | reverse complement strand
GCTGGAACAGGTTGAGCTGGTTGTTGAAGTTCAACTCCCCGTTCAAGGGGTCAAGCGAGTCCGGCGTGGACTGGGCGGTGCCGAACTCGTAGGCGAAGTTGGTATACTGCGCCGACTGGTTGGCCCCCAGGATCTGCGCCAGATCCGTGGTCCACTTCGGACCATCCGAGAAGTCGCCGGTGGACGAATATGGCGCCGTGGTTGCCGGGGCGGTGTAGCCCATCGCCTTCAACAGCGGGTCGTAGGTGCCGTTGTCGGCCAAGCGATCGCCGAAGTTGTAGACGTTGTTGACGGTGTAGGTGCCGGTCGTGCCGGTCGTGCCGGTCGACAACGCAAGCGGGTCGCCCGCAGCCGGCGCGAAGTTGCCGAAGAAGGGCTCGAAGGAGCTTGCATAGATGTTGGTGGGATCGACCGACGGGCTGGTCGGGTCGGAGGGAAGAACCGAAGTCGAGGGGTCAAGGTTGGCGATTGCCGTCTCGCTGTCCTCGCCGTGAGGTGCTGGCACCGAGCTCGGAGCGCCTGGCGGCATGTCGCTGGTTGGCGAGGTGAATGCGGTCACCGTCGTCTTGATGATGTTGGACACCTCCAGCGTGCCCGAGGAAGCGATCGACGCCAGGGTGGCGGGATCGATCGTCGTCGCCACGTCGGAAACCAGGCTGGAGATCGCCGCGGAGCCGAGGGAAGCAATCGTAGCGGCCGTGGACGGGTCGAGGTTGGACGAGACAGCGGTGATGAAGCTCGCCGCCTGCGTCGGGTCGATGGACGCCAGCACCGCGTTCGTCGCCGCATCCAGGCTGGGGGCCACCGTGTGGATCAGGCCCTCGGCAAGGGTCGGCGTGATCGTCGGCAGCATCGCCACCATTGTCGGATCGCTGGTGATGGCCTGGGCCGCGAGGCTGATCAGGCTTCCAGCGTCCGCAGCGTTCAGCGACGTCAGGGACGCTCCCGTCGCCGGGTCGATGGCTCCGGCAACTGCGGTGACGATGCCGGCCACCTGGGTCGCATCGATCGACAGCAGCTTGCTGATCGACGACGCGTCCAGCGTGTTGATCACCGCCATGCCAAGGTTTGCCAGCTCCTGGTCGGTGGCCGCCGACAGCACCGGAACGTTGCCCGGAACGTCGGGCAGGCCGAGCGCGTTCTTGTAGGTGATGTTGCTGATCTCGGCCGCATACTGCTCGGCCGGATTGCCACCGGCTGCGACCGTTGCGGCATATTGCGGCGGCGTCAGCACCGGCGCCTGCTTCTGGATGACCGTGGCGCTCAGCACCGTCTTTCCATCCGGCGTCAGCCCATAGACGACGTTGCGGGCGGCATCCACGGCGTAAAGGTTGCCGTCCGACCCAACGGTGACGTCGTTGAGGTTGCTTTCGGTGTTGTAAAGGGTGGTCGAGCCGTCGGGTCCGTTCGCTGCCGCGTAGGCGAGCGAGTTGAACTCCGGCGTCACGGTGGCTGCGGACGGATCCGATCCGAACAGGCCAGAAACCTTCAGCACGCCTTCCAGCTGGTTGGCGATCGGCCCCACGGTGGTCGCGGTCTGCGGATCGAGCCCGCCGCCTGCGGCGATGTAGACGGTACCATCGGGGGTGATCGTCAGGCCGTTCTGGCCTTCGGAAATCACGCGATCCTGCCCGGTCGTCGGGTTGAACTCGCGGAACGACGACAAGCCGGTCAGGACCTGCGTCTGGCCGCCTGCGGGTGAGGTGATGTCGACCTTGACGATGCCGCCGGTGTCGCCGCCGCGCTCGCTCACGAGGCCTGGAATGAACGGAATGACCGGAGCGCTCGACGCGCCCGGCGCGTTGGCCGGCTCGCCCGCGCCCGTTTCCAGGACGTAAAGGTTGCCGTCGGGTCCGAACGACATGCCGCGCGGGTTCAGCAGCCCGCTGGCGACCACCGACTCCGAAACTGCGCCGCTGGTAGGATCGGTGTGGTAGCGCAGCACTTGGCCGTTGGTGGTGTCGGCGTTGTTGGTCGCCACGTAAACGTCGCCAGTCGGCTTGTCGACCAGCAGGTAGTTGCCGAGCTTGAGCTCGGGACCGGAGACCACGGTGCGTACGCCGTCCGGCGACACCTTGACCAGCTGGCTCGGAGGCAGGTCGGCGGGGTTCTGGGTCGGGTCGTAGATCGCCGCTGCGTTCACGTACTGCAGGACGTACATGTCGCCCTGGTTGTCGAAGCCGAGGCTCTGGATCTGGCTGAACCCGCTCGCGTACACCTGCGGCACGCCGCTGGCGATGGTGCCGTTGAAGCCCGTGGTTGCCGTCGGGTTGGCAATGCGGATCACCGACGCGTAGCCATCCGGATACGGCTCGCCGGACAACGTGCCGACATAGAGCGCGCCGTCGGGCCCGACCGTGATCGAGGTCGGCACAGACTCGGTCTGCCGAACGAAGAAGCCGAGATCAGCCGTGGAATACTGTGGCGGCAATGTCGGGGTGCTGACGCCCGTCGTGCTTCCGCCTACCGAAGTTCCACCGCTGCCACCACCACCGGGAGCGGCACCCGTTCCCTCGGCCGTGGTGGGTGTGGACGTATCCTGTGTGTCGCTCACTCGATCTTCCCCTTGTGTCGATGTTCAAAGAAACGCACGGCCGGTGCCGGGTCTTCGGTAAACACATCATAAAGCTGGCTGAGCCACTGGATGCGTTTGCCGCGGGACAATGACCTAGTGCGTCATGGCCTTCCAGAGCAAAGACGTCGTATCGGGATCACAATAAAAGATAGCATCCGTCAGCAATATTCGTAACTTTGGCTAAAGCTGGTGATAGCGCGCATCTAGTTGCACCGTTTGAGCGTCATCAACGGCGGGTTTTCACTCAGTCATCAGTAAGCATATTAACTTTTGAACATGGAAAACATCCTGTAATCGGCCTATTCAAGCAAAAGATATTTCAAACTTCAGAATTTTCCGATTAAGTTGCTTGACTAGGTGTTTGTGACACAAGTGTCATGCAGCTGCACGATAGTGATACGTCGAGCCGGTTTGGAGTATCTTGATGTTCCGTTCCTTGATCCCGCAGTCCAAGGATCCGTTGCTGGCCCTGATCGACAGCTTCTTCAGGGATGCAAGGTCGAACAAGATCGATCTGGGTGTGGGAACCTATCGGGACGACACCGGTCGTACGCCGGTCATGAACGTTGTCAAGCGGGCAGAGCAGATGCTTGTCCGGGACCAGCAGACCAAATCCTACCTTGGTTCACAGGGCGACGAGCGGTTCGTGGAACTTCTCCTGCCGATCATCGTCGGCTCCGTCGCGGTCAAAAAGGATCGCCTGTTCGGCGTGCAGACCCCGGGCGGCTGCGGCGCGTTACGGCTGGGCGCAGAGCTGATTGCACGGGCCAGCCCGTCGCCAAGGGGGTGGCTCGGCGCGCCGAGTTGGCCGAACTATGCCGCCATCTTCAAGGCGGCGGGCTTCGCCATTTCGACCTACGATTACTACGATCCGCAGGATCAGGTGGTGTGCTTCGATCAGCTGCATGCGGCGCTGTCGTCTGCATGCGCAGGCGACGTTGTCGTACTTCAAGGATGTTGCCACAACCCGACCGGCTGTGATTTCACCAGCCAGCAGTGGGACAGCATCGCTGATCTTCTTGTCGAGAAGCAGCTCCTGCCGTTCATCGACCTCGCCTACCAGGGCCTGGGGGACGGGCTTGAGCCCGACCGGCAGGGCGTCGAGCGGATCATGTCGCGCATCGACACCGTGCTCGTGGCCTATTCCTGCGACAAGAACTTCGGACTCTACCGCGAGCGCACCGGAGCGCTGGTTGTTCTCGCAGCCGATGCCGACCTGGGGGACGTCATGTATGGCAACCTCCTGTCGCTGATCCGTGCCAACTGGTCGATGCCGCCCGACCACGGAGCAGCGGTTGTCCGCACCATTCTTGAGTCGCGGGAGCTGGAGCAGCTTTGGCGCATCGAGTTGGAAGACATGCGCCAGCGCATCATGGACGTGAGGCAGGCGATCATCGCAGCCGATCCGCGCCTGGACTTCCTGGCGGACCAGCGAGGAATGTTCACGCAGCTGCCGGTGGATGGCGGCTTTGCTGCCAGGCTCCGGAACAGGCACGCCATCTATATCGCCGATAGCGGCCGCATCAATCTCGCCGGGCTACGCGTCCAGGATGCCCACCTTTTCGTGTCGGCCATGGAAGACGTGATGCTCCGGAACAGGGAGCAGCAGTTCGCCTGAAGCGTGCCGATCCCGCCACGAGGATGACCGTCATGATCTGCGAGAGCCATCCGGACACGAGCCCTTCCGCTGCCGGCGGGAGTTCCTCCGAACGGATGCGCCAAGTCAACAGTGCCGGCAGTCGGTCAATCCTCGCTTATCGCGATGCCGCCGGGTCCGACCGATGGCTTGAGTCGTCCCTGCTCGGCGAGATCCGTTCGCTTCATGGGGTCATCCGACACCTTGAACGGGAACTCGAGATCAGCCGTCAGAAGGAAATCCGGGCCAGCTACGATGCCCAGCATGACGCCCTGACCGGCCTGCCGAACCGCCTCCTGCTTGAATGCTGGCTGGATCATGCCCTCGGTACGTCATCGTCGGACGTCAGGTGCGTCGCCATGTTCATCGACATGGACCGCTTCAAGACGGTCAACGACTCCTATGGCCACCAAGTAGGGGATCACCTGCTGAAGGCGGCGGCACTCCGGATCAGGGAAACGATCGGGGAGCGCTCGCTAGTCGCCCGTTACGCGGGCGACGAGTTCGTGGTCCTGCTGCCCGGTCAGGCGTGTCTGGCCGCCGCACGAAGCCTGGCAGAACAGCTCGTCCAGTCCCTGTGCCGTCCGTTCGACCTTGGCGGCCTCGTGATCGAGGTCGGCGCAAGCGTGGGTGTCGCCGTCGCGCCGCCTTTCGGCATCCAGAAGCAGGTGTTCCTGCACCAGGCGGACACCGCCCTTTACGCGGCAAAGGCTTGCGGAGGAAGCAACGTCCAGGTGTTCCAGCTGCCGGGCGCAGATGATTCCAGGCGAGCAGGCTAGGCCGCGGTGCCGTTATCAGGCTGCATCCGCCGCAACACTGGCACCCGCCGCGCGCAACGTTTCGATCCCCCGACACCCCCATGACGGGCCCCGTTCCTCGTTCGCAACTGTCGATGCGACAGGAGCCTGATTTCCGGCTCCCATCACAGTCAATCGTGCTGGTCGGCCTCATGGGCGCAGGCAAGAGCACGGTGGGCCGACTCCTGGCTTCCCGCATCGGACAACCGTTCCGCGATTCTGATGCGGAGATCGAGCAGACTGCCGGGATGGGCATCGCCGAGTTTTTCGCGCGGCATGGCGAGGCCGAGTTCCGCTGCCTGGAACGGGACCTGATCTGTCAGCTCCTGCATGGCCCGCCGATCGTGCTGGCGACCGGAGGCGGCGCCTTTCTCGACGGCGACACGCGGAGCAGCATCCGTCGCAACGCGGTCTCGGTATGGCTGCGGGCGTCGCTCGACCAGATGGCGCGCCGGGTCGGCGACGCGGCTGACCGCCCGATGCTGAACGGCCAGCCACGAGACCGTCTGGTGGTGCTGATGAAGCAGCGCTATCCCATCTACGCGGAGGCAGATCTGGTGCAAGACAGCAGCGAAGATAGCGCAGACGAGGTCGCCGCTGCGATCGCCGGAAGGCTCGCGGCGTTCCAGCCGCCGCGCAGCCTGGAGGTCACGCTGCGACATGACCATTACCAGGTGCTGGTCGGCAACGGGCTGGTGGATCGCGCCGGTATACTGCTGGCTCCCCTGCTGCCGCAGAAGCGGATCGCCGTGGTCACGGACGAGACGGTAGCTGCCTTGCATCTGCCGCGCCTGCTGGCGGCCCTGGCGGAAGCCGGCATCGCGACCGAGGCGGTGGTGGTTCCCGCCGGCGAGGCCTCGAAAAGCCTGTCCAGCTTCGGCCGGGTAACCGATGCCCTGTTGTCGCAGGCGGTGGAGCGACGGACCACGGTGTTGGCGTTCGGCGGCGGCGTGATCGGCGATCTGGCCGGATACGCGGCAGCGGCGGTGCTGCGCGGGCTGCCGTTCGTGCAGGTCCCCACCACCCTGCTGGCGCAGGTGGATTCCAGCGTCGGCGGCAAGGTCGGTATCAACACCGCGTTCGGCAAGAACACGCTTGGCGCCTTCCACCAGCCGCTCGCGGTTCTGGCTGATACCAGTACGCTGTCCACCCTGCCGCTGCGCGAGCTCCGCGCCGGCTACGCCGAGATCGTGAAGGCGGGGCTGATCGGCGACCCGTCCTTGTTTGCCTGGTGCGAGAACAACGGCGCCTTCCTGCTGGCCGGCGACGCGGCGGCGCAGGCCGAGGCGGTGCATCGCGTCTGCGCCTTCAAGGCGGCCGTGGTCGCGGACGACGAGCGCGAAGAGAAGCCGGATGGCCGGGCCCTGCTCAATCTCGGCCACACCTTCGCCCATGCCCTGGAAGCGGAGATGGGCTACGACGGCAGCCTGCTGCACGGCGAGGCGGTGTCGATCGGGCTTGTCCTCGCGTTCCGCTTGTCGGTCCGGCTCGGCCTTTGTCCTCCGGAAGACGCGGCGCGGCTCGAAACCCACCTGCAAGGCCTGGGCCTGATGACCGGCATCGGCGATTGCGGCCGGCCATTATCGGCAGACAGGCTTCTCACCCACATGCGGCAGGACAAGAAGACCAGGGACAAGCAGTTGACCTTCATCCTCGTCCGGGGCATCGGCAAAGCCTTCACGTGCCGCAACGTCGATCCGGAAGTGGTGCGTGCCGAGCTGGAGCCCGTGCTATGAGCGGTTCCGTCGCGGTCAAGATCTGCGGCATCGCCGACGCGGCAGCGCTTGATGCGGCGGCGGAAGCGGGCGCCGACTGGATCGGCTTCGTGTTCTTCGACCGCTCGCCGCGCGCCGTGACGGCACAGGTGGCGTCGGAGCTTCACCGCTGCCTGGAACAACGGGCGTCCAGCGTCGGCTTGTTCGTCAAGCCCAGCGACGACGAGGTGGCGCGCGTGCTCGACGCGGTGCCGCTGGACGTGCTGCAGGTTTATGCCGGGCCCGAGCGCGCCGCCGAGCTGCGCCGCCGCTTCGGCCTGCCGGTGTGGCTCGCCTGCGGCATCGCGACCACAGCCGAGCTGCCGACGGCGACGACGCTGGACGGGCTGGTGATCGAGGCCCGGCCGCCAACCGGGGCCGACCGCCCGGGCGGCAACGGTGCCCGCCTGGACTGGCGCCTCACCGCCAGCTGGACCGCCCCTGCGCCGTGGCTGCTGGCCGGAGGCTTATCGGCGGAGAACGTCGCCGAAGCGGTCCGGCAAAGCGGTGCCACGGCGGTAGACGTGTCATCCGGGGTCGAGACCGCGCCCGGGATCAAGGATCCGGCGCTGATCCGGCGCTTCGTGGCCGCGACGAGGAACGCCTGAACACAAGGAATGGCGGTCCGCCGGGTCCGCGCCCGCGTCAGGAGGCCGGCTGCAGCGTCACCCCGAGGCCCGCGAGGTCGGTCCAGAAGCCGGGATAGGTCTTGGCGACGCAGCCCGGATCGAGGATCACCACGCCCTCGGTCAGCAGGCCGGCCAGCGCGAAGCTCATGGCGATCCGGTGGTCGGAACAGGTGTCGATCCGGCACGGGCGCCGCTGCTCGGCCAGCGCCGGGTCGGACGCCACCACCAGATCGTCGCCATCTTCCCGGCCGAGGCCGGGCCTGATTTGGCACAAGCCCACGGCCAGGGCGCGGACGCGGTCGCACTCCTTGACGCGCAGGTTGGCAATGCCGGTGAAGCGGACCGGGCGCCGGTTGAACGCCGCCATCACCGCGAGCGTCGGCACCGCGTCCTGCATCTGCGACCCGTCGATCACCTCGGGCATGTCGGGAAAGAGCCGGATCAGGGCGTGCGCCTTGGCGTCCGGCTGGGAAAGCCCATCCGCGTCCGTTCCGATGTCGACGACGCCGCCGGTCAGCGCTGCCGCGGCCCAGAAGTAGGTGGCGGCGGACGCGTCCGGCTCGATCGCCACGTCGGCCGCCCGGTAGCCGCCCGGCGCCACCGACCATTGCCCCGGCCCGAACGGATTCACCGACGCGCCGAAGCGGCGCATGGCCGCCAGCGTCAGGTCGACATAGCCGCGCGCGCCGATCTCGCTGCCCTGCAGCACGACCTCGCTCGGGTTCTGCCCGCACGCGGCCAGCATCAGCAGCGCCGACACGTACTGGCTGGACAGCCCGGCATCCACCGTCATGCGGCCGCCCGGGAAGCCGCCGTCCCTGGAGCTACCTGGCCGCACTTGTCCCATCACCGTCACCGGCGGACAGCCGCTCGGCGCGTCCGCATCCACGCCGATCGCTTGCAGCGCCGACACCAGCGGTTTGATCGGCCGGCGGCGCATGTGCGCGTCGCCGTCCAGCACCACCGGGCCATCTGCCAGCGCCGCCGCGGCGGTGAGGAAGCGCATGGCGGTGCCGGCATTGCCGAGGAACACCGGTTCGGACGGCGCCC
>CAXSHC010000113.1:498-8457 GCA_964236745.1 uncultured Acetobacteraceae bacterium | reverse complement strand
CCAACCTTTCCCTGGAACGCCACCGCCTGGTTCCATCGATTGAGACCTTTCGGTCACACGGCGCGAGCAAATCGTTACACCGCTGCAATGCGCTGTTGCCGGCGGTCCGGCATTGCGCTGCTTTGCAGCGTCCGCCACACGCCCAACCTCTAGGCGCTGCCGCGGTCCAGCTTCAGGAGTGCCTGCATGCAAGGCAATGCCGTGCGGTCCTTCACCTCGTTGCCGCGCCGGTCGCGGGTTCTGCTGCTGTCATGTGCGACCGCTTTGTCCACAATGCTGGCAGGCGGTGCGGCACTGGCGCAGGCGCCCACCACCAGCCTGCCCTCCGGCATCCGGTCGGACGTCGGCAACCAGGCGCCCGGTACGCAGAACGGCAACACCGCCGGCAACAGCGAGAACGTCACCGTGCGCGCGCAGCGCCAGCTCCTGCGCGAGAAGAACTCGCCGAGCGCCGTGACCGAGCTCGGCGGCGCGCAGATCGCGCAGACCGGCGTGCAGGGCTCGGTGGCGACGCTGCTGCGCGCGGCACCCTCGGTCTATGTCTACCAGCAGGGCATCGGCAACAACGAGCCGGTGTTCACCATACGCGGCATCCGTTCGTCCGAGGTCGCCTCCACCCTGGACGGCGTGCCGACGCAGGACCTGCTGAGCGGCGGCTCCGGCTCCTACCTGCAAGGCGTCCTGGGCGCGCACTTCAACCTGGACCAGATCGGCGGCACCTCGATCTATCCGGGCGTCGCCTACCCGGACAAGAGCACCTTCGGCACCATCGGCGGCACCATCGCCTACACCAGCCTGCGCCCGCGCAACGACGCCCAGACCTACCTGTTCGGCTCCGTCGGCTCGTTCGGCACCTTCAACGAGGGCTTCCAGCTCGACTCCGGGCGCATGGACGGCTGGCTCGGCCAGGGCGTCGACGCGCCGAAGATGATGCTGAAATATTCCAACCTGCAGACCAAGGGATACATCGACTACACGCCGGCCCGGTTCAACAACATGGAGTTCGCCTTCGACAAGCCCTACGGCCAGGGCCTGTCGTTGTTCCAGGCGACCGCGATCTACAACACCGGCAACGGCCTGATCACGCCGGAACCGCTGCCGCTGCCCTACCTGCAGCAGAACGGCGACTTCAGCAACTACGCGCCGAGCGACCAGTTCGTGCGCCAGAACAACGACTACTTCACGCTGATCCTGAAGAACGACACCTACATCAACGACTACGTGTCGGCAGGCCTGACCGGCTTCTACCTGTATTCAGACTCGTACAACCAGAGCTACGGCAACCCGGAAATTTTCGGGCCCGCCGGCGCGCCGGGCTCCGTCACGGTGGGCGGCGCCAGCCCGTTCAACCGCACCCCGGCAGGCTTCGGCGAGCAGGACTCCTACGGGTTCGGCAACACCTACTACGATCCGCGCGCCTATCCGTATCAGCCGGACCAGACGCACAACTGCCCCGCCGACGTCACCGCGCGCTGGGCCGCCGCCGGCCTGACCAGCCCGTGCGGCTACAACTCGATGTACTCCAGGGTGCACAACGACACCTACGGCCTGCAGCCGCGCGTCACCTTCACCCCGCCGCAGATCTGGGGCATCGACAACACGATCAAGATCGGCGGCCTGGTCGCCAAGGAAACCGAGCCGGGCTCGCCCGGCCGCGGCAACTCCGGAAGCGTCGACCTCGGCACCGACTCGGAGTTCGCGCACACGCCGCAGAACTTGACCTCCGGCTTCGACGGCGGCGTGCAGCGCACGATCTACCAGGGCTACGCCCAGGACAAGATCGACCTGATCAACAACACGCTGCACTTCACCCCGGGCGTCACGCTGCAAACCTCGGATTCAAGCCTGCTCGGCAGCGAAGTGCTCGGCGCCACCCCGACCGCCGCCACCGCCGCGTCCCCGTACTGCCAGACCTATGGCTGCTCCTATGGCCCATACAAGACGCACAAGTGGGACCGCACCTGGCTGCCGTTCGCCAACGTGTCCTATGACCTGGACAAGATCCTTCCCGCAGCACGCGGCGTGTCGCTGTATGCCAGCTACGGCACCTCGGCGCTGTTCGCGCCGATCGGCGACTACGGGCCGAACGCGGTTCCGGGCGCCGGTCCGCCGAACGCCTCGATCGTCCACATGTACGAGGCGGGCATCAAGTACAACCGCCGCAACCTCACCTTGTCGCTGGACTACTTCTACCAGCACGTCGAGCGCGACTTCGGTTTCTTCCAGTATCAGTCCGGCCCCTTCGCCGGCAGCGAGATCTACACCAACGACGGCCAGCGCGAGTTCAAGGGCTTCGAGGCCGCCGGCATCTGGCAGGCGACGCCGCACTGGCAGCTGTTCGGCAACGTGTCCTACACGCTCGCCAAGTTCCTCAAGACGGCACTCGCCTCCGTCACCGTGCAGGAAGACCAGTTCGGCCTGGCGATACGCGGGGCACCCGTCACCGGCATCCCGGACTGGGTGTCGACCTTCGGCGTGGACTACGACCACCACGACCTGTTCCTGCCCAGGGACGAGCTGAACGTGCGCTTCGAAGGACAGTACACCGGCAAGCAGCAGACCACCTTCGACGTCGACGGCAACAGCAACATCGGCGCGATCCCGGGCCTCGCCGACCGGTTCGGCACCTACAACTACTACAACTTCACCGCCGGCCAGACCGTGTACAACCCCAACGGCGGCATCTCGCCGTTCGCGATCTTCAACCTCGACATGAACTACAAGATGCCGCTGCGGGGTGCCGGTCCGCTCAAGCGGCTCGACTTCGACCTCAACGTCCTCAACCTGTTCGATAACCGCTACTTCCAGTATTTCTACAGCCAGCTGACGCCTGCGAACTGCGGCAACTTCAAGAGCGGCCCGTTCAAGGGGCAGCAGATCAGCAACTACGGTTGCTCGCCCGCCTTCCAGGACGGCCTGCCGGGCCAGCCCGCCTCCGTCACCTTCACGATGGCAGCCGCCTTCTGAAGAAAACCGTTGGACGGGCGTCTTCCCGTCCTACCCGGGTCACAGGCGCGCCGCATGGCGCTGCCTGGACCTGCTGGAACCGGCGGCGCTCCGGTCAAGGTAGTTATCCTGCATCCGGATGATGCCAGTTTCGCCCCACTCCACGCGGAGCAACCTCGTCATGTCTGTGACATGCACCGGCGCGAAACGAGGCGCCAGCTCCGTCACCACCTGATGCCGAGTGCCCAGCGCCATCGCCAGCAGGTTTTCCGGCGCCGTCGCCTGCCCCGCATCCGCCGCTGCCGCAGCAACAACCTGGTTCGGCCTCAAGTAACCTGCCCGCTCCTGATCGACCGCCGACGTGTGAAACCCGCTCTCGTCATGGCGGCGGTGAAGCGCTTCCGGTCGGCCATCTCGCCGCAGGATCGCGGGCCACCCGACCGTTCGCGGCGTTGAACCGGCGTCGATAAGCGTTCGGGCTGATGCCGACGATCTGCTGGAAACGGGCGCGGAAACTGACGGGGGCGTCGAAGCCGACTGCCGCTGCCACCGCCTCAACCGTTTGGCCGCCGGTTTCCAGCATCTCCTGCGCGCGGCGGATACGCGCCGTCAGCAGCCACTGCAGCGGCGTGGTGCCGGTCTGCTGGCGGAAGCGGCGCGCGAAGGTGCGTGGGCTGCTGTTCGCTTTCGCCGCGAGCGCGTCCACGCCGAGCGGCCGGTCGAGGTGCGCCAGCATCCAGTCGAGCAGCGGCGCCAGGCTGTCGCTCGCCCGTGGCAGGTCGTGGCGGATGAACTGCGCCTGCCCGCCGTCGCGGTGCAGCGGCGCCACGGCCAGGCGCGCCGCATGCGCGGCGACCGCCTGACCGTGGTCGCGGGCGACGAGGTGGAGGCACATGTCCATGCCCGCGAGTGCCCCGGCCGACGTGACGATGCGCCCCTCGTCGACGAACAGGACCTGCGGGTCGAGCGCCACCGCGGGATAGCGGCGGCGGAACTCGGCGGCACCCAGCCAGTGCGTCGTCGCCCGCCGGCCATCGAGCAGCCCGGTCTCGGCCAGCACGAACGCGCCGGAGCAGATCGACACGAGGCGCGCGCCGCGTGTCCAGGCGTTCCGGATCGCCTGCAGCACCGGCTCGGCAACCGGCGCGCCGGTGTTCTCGACGCCCGGGACGACCACCGTGTCGGCCAGCGCCACGCAATCGAGGCCGTGAGGCAGGTCGAGGTTGAATGCCCTGGAACGCACCCGGCCGGTCTCGCCGCAGACGCGCACGCGGTAGGCCGGCTTTCCTTCGGCCAGCTCTGCATGCCCGAACACCTCGCAGGCGATGCCGAGATCGAACGACACGACGCCGTCCAGGGCAAGGATGGCGATGTCGTGCACGGTGCGCTCCGCGGTGGAGGGGCAGGAAGGCGCCGCGCGGCCGCACGGCACCCGCTGCATAGCACCTGGCGATTTGGCAGAAAAGCATCGCTTATTGACGTTCCTGCCACTCACTCGGCCCGGGCGGCGGCTCTAGAAGCGGGGATCGCCAACGCGGAGACACATCATGACCGACACGGCCTCCATGCTCCCGCCGGACGGCACGCCGTTCACGGTCGGCATGCTGCTTTATCCCGGCTTCACGCTGCTCGACCTGGCCGGTCCCCAGGCGGCGCTCGGCCTGCACGGGCACACCCATCTGCTGTGGAGGACGCTGGAGCCGGTCGCGACCGACACCGGCGTGTCGCTCAACCCGACCACAACCTTTGCCGACTGCCCACGCGACCTCGACGTGCTGTTCGTGCCGGGCGGGTTCGGCACCAACGCGGCGATGAAGGACGCCGAGCTCGTCGGCTTCCTCGCTGGCATCGGGGCTTCCGCACGCTATGTCACCTCGGTGTGCTCGGGCTCGCTGCTGCTCGGCATGGCCGGGCTGCTCGACGGCTACCGTGCCGCGACCCACTGGGCCTGCTTCGACGCGCTGGAAGCCGTGGGGGCCACGGCCACGCATGGGCGCGTCGTGGTGGACCGGAACCGCATCACCGGCGGCGGAGTCACCGCAGGCATAGATTTCGGCCTTACGCTGCTGGCCGAACTGCGCGGCGAGCAGGTCGCAAAGGTCGTGCAGCTCTTGCTGGAATACGATCCCGAGCCACCTTTCCAAACCGGCACGCCGGACGCGGCAGGTCCCGAGCTGACCAGCATCGCGCTGGCCATGACGGGTGGCATGGGAGCCGAGGCGGCCGCGATCGCGCAAGGACGGCAACGCCGGCCGGCGGCCGTGTAGCAGGCCCGGCCGGCACGGGACAGGTGGACGCCACGCGAGGGAAAGGTTGCCGCCCCGACCGCCACCGCAGCCGACCAAGCCGCCTTCGTGGACGTCCTGGGCCAGCTCTGGAAGCCGCCTGGAACACGGCCGCATCACCACCGCCGGACGGCTGGTGGAAGGCAGCTGGTCGAATGCCGGATGCAGCGAAGCACGCTGGAGCTTTACCAGGCGCTGCGCTGACGCCGTTCCGGCGCCTGGCCTGTCCGCGACGATGATACGGGGTCAGCGCCCCGTCGGCGCCACCCGGACCGGCACCGGGGCGTTGCACAGGTCGATGGCGCCCGCCGCCCTGACGAAGAACGGGTCGCGCCGGGTCGCACGGGCGCCCAGCGCGGCGGCAAAGGCCGGAGCGTCGACGCGCATGGCTTCCACGCGTGGTTGCTCCCCTGCCGGAAGATCGGCCGCGACGCGGACGGTGGCGATCGGCACGCGTTGCGCAGGGTCCGCATAGAAGCCGAGCGCGCCTGTCCCGCGCGGCAGCGCCGACAGCGTGTCCATCCCGTCCACCACGCGTCCCACCAGCGCGATGTTCCGGTCCAGCTGGCGCGGCGCCTGCCCGTTCACCGCGTACAGCTCCTCGCCCGAGCCCGTGTCCGGCGGCAGGTCGCGTCCCACGCCCACCATGCCGTAGCAGTGCACGAGCCAGGTGCGCGCGCCGTCGCTTCCCACCGGCCAGCCATCCGCGAAGCCCGCCCTGGCCGCATAGGCATCCGTGTAGCCGAGCGGCCGCAAGGCGAGCCCTGAAGCCGGCCGGTCGTATTCCGCCGGCGGATGCGCCGCGATGCCCGGCGGTGGCTTCTGCCCTTCCGGCATGCGGGCCCACTGCACCACGTAGTTGTCCTGCACCCGGACGATCGCGGCACCGTCCCACCACCTAGCGCGAGCCAGGGCGCGTATGTTGGCGACGTGCACCGGCGCGAATTCCGGCGCCAGCTGCATCACCACCCGCTGCCCGCTGCCGAGCGTCATCACCAGCAGGTCGTCCGGCGCCACCGCCTGCCACGCTTCCGGGGGTGCCGAGTCGATGATCTGCTTCGGCGTCGGGACGGCGGGTGCTGCGCCGTCCAGCAGCAACGGAACAAGAACGAGCGCCAGGCGGGCATACGGGTGCATTCCCGGATCGTCGCACGGCGCCAACCGTTGCGATAGCGACGGAGCCATGCGGCCGCGGACCGGAACCTTCCCCGGTTCCCGCTGCTTCATCGTGGTTGCAACGAGGAGATCTTCATGGACCAGGACAAGACCGCCAAGCTGTGGTCGATGATGAAGGACGCGAAGTTCGCCATGCTCACCACCGACGACGGCGAGCACCTGCGCGCCCGTCCGATGGCGGCCAGCCAGAAGGAGTTCGACGGCACGCTGTGGTTCTTCACCCGCGCGAGCGCGCCCAAGGTGGACGAGGTCGAGAACGAGCACCGCGTCGGCGTCACCTATTCCAACCCCGACAACCAGAACTACGTGTCCCTGTCCGGACGCGCCACGCTGGTGCAGGACAAGGCCTCGATCGACGCGCACTGGAGCGACATCCTGTCCACTTGGTTTCCCAAGGGCAAGGACGATCCCGACGTCGCTCTGCTGCGCATCGAGGTGTCGGAAGCCGAGTATTGGGACGCCCCCAACTCCGTCATGGTGCACGCCTACGGCTACCTGAAGGCCAAGCTCACCGGCGTCCCGCCCAAGGGAGGCGACAACGAGAAGCTGCATCTCGGCTAGCCGCCTGGCGATGCGGCTTTGACGACGAGGCGTCCGAGCCGCTACTGATCATGCCGATGGTCCCTTCGAAAGAAGGGTGAAAAGGGAAGACGGTGCGGGCACCATGCCTCATTCCGTCGCTGCCCCCGCAACTGTAGGCGGTGAGCGGCCCGCGCTCAGCCACTGGCGACCACGGGTCGCCGGGAAGGCGGTCGGGCCTCGCATGGATCCAGCCGGGCAACCGGCCGGAACCGGATCCGCAAGCCAGGAGACCTGCCATCGCCGGCGGCCGCAAGGCCGCTTGTTCCATCCGTGCGGACCGGCGGGGTGCCCGGAACGCGGCGATACGCCGTTGTATCGGCTGCCGTGCCCGCACGGCGGCGGAGTGTCGAGCCCCCATGCCGCCGCCGGATGGTCCGGACGGCGCCGCTTGTCCAGGGGGATGCGTGCCCGAACCCGCCGCCATCGTGCTCACTGTCTGCACCACCTGCCGCATGGGCCTCCCGAAGCGCGACGGCGTGCCGGTGCCGGGGCAGGTGCTGCACGACCGGTTGTCCGCGCTGCTGGCGCAGGCCGACGACACCTCCGTGCGCCTGCAGGGCGTCGAGTGCCTGGCTGTGTGCGACAACGGCTGCGCCGCCGCCATCGCCCAGCCCGGCAAGTGGTCCTACCTGCTCGGCCGGCTCAACCCGGACAAGGCGGCCGACCTGCTCCAGTTCGCCGCCGGCTACGGGGCGTCGCGCACCGGCACCGTGATGCCGTCCAGGCGCCCCGCCTCGCTGGCCGACATGATCCTGGGCCGCATCCCCGGTCCGGCGCAGGACACCGCCGCATGAGCGCCACCCTGCCCCTTCGCGCGCCCGCCCCGGTTTTGGTGCCGGGCAAGGTTCCGGCCACGGTCATCACCGGCTTCCTCGGCGCCGGCAAGACCACCCTGCTGCGCCACGTGCTGGCCCATGCCGGCGGGCGGCGCATCGCCGTGATCGTCAACGAGTTCGGCACCCTCGGCATC
>CAXSHC010000113.1:0-488 GCA_964236745.1 uncultured Acetobacteraceae bacterium | reverse complement strand
GGCGACACGCTGCGCGCCTGCGGCATCCCCGGCTGCGGGCCGGAGGACATCGTCGAGCTGTCCAACGGCTGCCTGTGCTGCACCGTCGCCGACGACTTCCTGCCCACCATCGAGGCGCTGCTGGACCGTCCCAATCCGCCCGAGCACATCGTCATCGAAACCTCCGGCCTCGCTTTGCCCAAGCCGCTGCTCAAGGCGTTCGGCTGGCCCACCATCCGTACCCGCGTCACCGTGGACGGCGTGGTCGCGGTGGTGGACGCCCCCGCCGTGGCGGCCGGCCGCTTCGCTGACGACCCCGTGGCCGTCGCCGCACAGCGTGCCGCGGACGGGGCTCTCGACCACGACAACCCCCTGGCCGAGGTCTACGAGGACCAGCTCACCTCCGCCGACCTGGTGGTGCTGAACAAGGCGGACGGGCTCGACGAGCCGGCGCTGGCGGCGCTGGAAGCCGCGATCGCCGCCCTGATCCCGCGCGCGGTCAAGCTGCT
>CAXSHC010000112.1:0-8572 GCA_964236745.1 uncultured Acetobacteraceae bacterium | reverse complement strand
CCGTGGAAGACGGCACCGATGCGGGAACTCCCCGGGATGCCGCGACCAAAGCGTGGATGCGGTTGATCAGCGAGTCCGGGGTGACGGGCTTCGTGATGCAGTCCATCATTCCCGCTTCGATACATTGTCGTGCGGTTTCGGCAGTGGCATCGGCCGTCAGCGCGACCAGCGGGACGCTGTCCTGACCCAGTGACAGGAAGCGATATTCCTTCGCAGCCTCCAGGCCGGTCATGACCGGCATGTTGAGATCCAGGAGCGCCAGGTCGAACCTGCGCTTCGTCAGCGCGATAACGGCATCCTCCCCGTTCCGCACCAGGTAGGGACGATGGCCGGCCCGTTCGAGGATCTTGCTGACCAGGCGCTGGTTGGTGAGGTTGTCGTCGGCGACCAGGATGTCCAGCTGCGGCATGTCCTGTGCCTCGCTGTCCCGCAGCCGGGCGGCTGCGTCCTCGGCAAGGTTGGGACAGGCGCGCAAAGCGGCTTGCAGGGCGTCGACGTCGAAGCCGCGACCCAGCAGGCTGGTGACGTTCTGCTCGATCCAGGTCGCCTCGTCCGCTTCGATCTCGTCTGTGACGAGAATGCGCGGCAGGTCGCCCCACGGGTCGATCGCCGCGAGCATGGCGATCGCTCTTGAACGGGCATCGCGCGACAAACAATCGAGCAGGACGACTGGACGTGGCGTTGAAGTGGAGTTGCGGCAGAACTGCACCAGTTCGGGCGCCGTTGCGGCGAGCTCGACCGGGACCGCCATGGCGGCCAGATGTCGCGCAAGCGCCGGGGCCGGCGCATCGGGCGAGAGCACGACGATCCGCCGCGTGGACGGGACTGCGTCCGAGATGCCGAGTTCGGCCGTCGCACAATCGAGGATCACCGTGAAGACGCTGCCCTTGCCGAACGTGCTCTTGACCTCGATCGTGCCGTGGAGAAGGTGTGCCAGGCTTCGGGCGATGGCGAGGCCGAGTCCGGTGCCGCCGAACCGGTCGATGATGCTGCCGTCCGCCTGGGTGAACCTGTCGAAGATGCGGTCGAGCGCGTCTTCCCTAATCCCGATGCCCGTGTCGGACACGCTGATGCGCAGGCGCACCCGATCATCGCCGAGCGGAGTTGCGGCGATGGCGAGAACAACGTTGCCCTCCTCAGTGAACTTGAGGGCGTTGCTCACCAGGTTGACCAGGATCTCGTGAAGGTGGCGCGGGTCGCTGAGCACCTGGTCCGGCACCGTGCGGCCGACATGGATGGACAGCCTCACGCCCTTGGCACGCGCCTGCGGGGCGAGCAGCGTGCGCAGGTCGAGCACGAGGCGGGTGACGTCGGTCGCCGCCAAGCGGACCGGCATCCTGTTCGCCTCGATCTGGGTGAAGTCCAGGATGCCGGTGATCAACGACATCAGCATGTTGGCGCCGATGCCGAGCTTCTGGATCAGCTCCCTCTGCTCCTCGTCGAGCGGCGTGTCTTTGAGCAGGTCGATGCTTCCGAGGATCGCGTTGAGCGGTGTGCGAACGCTGTGGCTGACGCTGGCCAGGAACAGGCTCTTGGCGCGGTTCGCCGCTTCGGCCTCGTGCCGGGCGGTCGACAGCTTGGCGATCAGCGTGGCGCTATAGCCGGGCACGAGGATCAACCCGACGAACAAGCCCCAGCAGAGATAGGTTTCCTGGACCCAGAACGGCGTGGTGACGCATACGAGGCCGAACCCGATCAGGGCTGCCGCCATCGCCCGGAACAGAAAAGGAAGCCCGAACCGGAAGCCGTTCCCGAGGATCACCCACAGGTAGATCGGGTAGAAGACCGAGGTGGAGGCACCGCCGACGTGCATCTCGAAGGAGATGGTGGCGAAGTCGCCGATGAGCGCCAGCGTCGCGCGCGGCATCCGGAACGTCGGATCGCGGCGTATCCAGAGGAACAGCATGAACGAGATGGCGAAGTAGCCGAGGATGTAGGCGAGCCCGATGGGCAGGCCGGGCGGATGCGTGGCGAGCAGGTAGACGCCGATGAGCAGGCAGAACACGAACCTGTTCAGGCTCATCTCGAACTCGGAACGCCCGATCACGCTGGGAGCCGCTCGATCAGACACGGTTGGACACCTCGTCCTGCTGCAACAGCGCCAGCATCGCCTCGATCGGCAGCGGGCGGCTGAAGTAGAAGCCTTGGATCTCGTCGCAGCCCTCGCCGGACAGATGGGTCAGCTGCTCCACGGTTTCCACGCCCTCGGCCACCACCGTCATCTGCAGCCCGTGCGCGAGGCTGATGACGGCGCGCACGATGGCGGCGTCGTTGGGGTCGGTGCGGAGGTTGCGCACAAAGGACTGGTCGATCTTGATCCGGTCCACGGGGAAGTTCTTGACGTGGCTGAGAAAGGAATAGCCGATGCCGAAATCGTCGATCGCGACCCTGACGCCCAGCTGACGCAGCTCCCTGAGCACGGCGGCCGCCGCGTCGAGGTCCTCGACCAGCTCGCGCTCGGTGAGCTCCAGCTCAAGCAGCGACGGGTCCAGCCCGGTCCGGTCCAGGATGGCGGTGATCATCTGTCGCGCCTTGTCGGTGCCGATCCGCACCGGCGACAGGTTCACGCCCACGCCGATCCGCAGGTCGATGTCCTTCTGCCAGCGCGCGGCCTCGGTGCAGGCACGCTGCAGCACCCAGGTATCGATGTCGCCGGACAGCCCGGCTTCCTCGGCCGTCGGCAGGAACTCCGCCGGCAGCAGCAGGCCGTGAACGGGGTGGTTCCAGCGCAGCAGCGCTTCCACGCCGGCGATCCGGCCGGTGCGCAGGTTCATCTGCGGCTGGTAGTGCAGCACGAACTCGTCACAGCGCAGCGCCTGGCGCAGCTCCCGCTTCATGCGCAGCACGCGGCCGACCCGCTCGTTCATGTCGGCGACAAAGAAGCGGTAGCTGTTCCGTCCTTCCGCCTTGGCCTGGTACATCGCGAGGTCGGCATTGCGCAGCAGCGCCTCGGCGTCCGTGCCGTCCGCAGGCGCCAGCGTGATGCCGATGCTGCCGCTGATGGAAATCTCCTGGCCGCCATGCAGCGTCGGGCGGCCGATCCGGGCGATGATCCGCTCGGCAAGGGCGGAAGCCTCCCCAGGCTGCGAGATCTGGGTCTGCAGGATCGCGAACTCGTCGCCGCCGATGCGCGCCACCGTGTCGTGCGGGCCCACGCAGGCCAGCAGGTGGGCCGCCACCGTCTTGAGCAGCAGGTCGCCCAGGTGGTGGCCCATCTGGTCGTTCACCTCCTTGAAGCGGTCGAGGTCGAGGAAGTGCAGCGCCAGCAGGCTGGTGGCACGGCCGTTGCGCACCAGCCGGTGCTGCAGGCGCTCGCGCAGCAGCAGCCGGTTGGGCAGGTCGGTGAGCCCGTCATGGCTGGCGACGTGCTGGAGATGCTGCTCGGCGCGCTTGCGGTCGGTGATGTCGAGCGAGGTGGTCAGCACGCTGCCGATCTGGCCGGCGCCGTCGTGCAGCGGCGACTTGGTGGTCAGCAGGATGCGCCGCTGGCCGTCCTGGTCCGTCACCTCCTGCTCGAACGCCGAGAGCGGCTTGCCCGAGCGGAACACCAGCTGGTCCAGCGACCGGCTGCGCTGCTCGTACTCGGGCCCGAACACCAGCAGCGGTGGCGGCGTGGTGGCGGACTGCCAGGACGATTCCGAGGCGGAATCGTCCGGCGGAGCGGTGCCGGTGGTGCGGTCGGGCGGCTGGCTGACGCCGGAGCCGCTGGTCAGGGCCAGCTGCGACGCGTTAACGAACACCACCTGGCCGTCGCGGCTGGTGGCGCTGATGAAGGCCGGTACGGTGTCGATCACCTGCGCCAGGGCCTCGCGGCTGTCACGGAGCAGCTTCTCGCGCGACAGCTCGCTGTCCTGCAGCTCGCGCTCCAGGGTGCGGGCACGGGTCTCGATGATGCGGTGCTGGCGGTGCATGCGCAGCAGGTTGCGGCCGCGGGTGACGAACTCGGCGTGGTCCACCGGGCTTTGCAGGAAGTCGGTGGCGCCCGCTTCCAGCGCCTGCAGCCGGTAGGAGCGGTCGTCGTACGCGGTGATCACCACTACCGGCACGTCGAGACAGCCGGAAAGGGTGCGAAACCGACGGGTGAACGCGGCCCCGTCGAGATGGGGCATCTTGAAGTCGGTGATGACCAGGTCGGTGTCGTTCCGGCCAAGCCAGTCCAGCGCGGAGCGCGGGTCGTCAAAAGTAACCACCTCCGCGCCCTCCTCAAGCGAGGTGGCCAGGCGCGCGTAGATGTTCCTGTTCGTCAGGCGGTCGTCGAGGATGGCGATCAAGGGCATGTCGAAGGTGTGTCTCGGGTTGGGCCGCAGGGTGGAAGGGCATGCAAGCCGGCCTGCGCCACCCCGGTCATGGTATCCCGTCCTGTGCGCATGGCACACCGCTTTCGTGCCGGAGGGCGATGGCTACCTCCACTGTGTTCTCTATATGTTCTTGCGTGCGCGGCCGTGAAACCGCAGGATGCGACGTCGGCAGGGATGCGGCGCAGTCGGGAGGGGCCGGGATGCTTGATCGGCCAAGGGCGGGTCGGCACAAGACGGGCGGCGAGGCTCCGCCGGTCCGCAAGGGGCGGGGCGTGTCGACCAATTGCGGCAACCGCTTCGATCCGGTGCTGGTGCAGCCGTTCGACGACGGCTGGGACAGCATCGCGGCCGAGCAGGACGCGCCGCCGCCGGTGCCGACCACCCTGACGCCCGACTGCAGCCGCAGCGCCATCTCGCGCAACACCAGCCCCGACCTCGGCTTCGACCGCGCGATCAACCCGTATCGCGGCTGCGAGCACGGCTGCGTCTACTGCTACGCGCGGCCGAGCCACACCTATCTCGGCTATTCGCCGGGGCTCGACTTCGAGACCAGGCTCACCTTCAAGCCGGACATCGCCCGGCTGCTGGAACATGAGCTGCGACGCCCAGGCTATGTCGTGCGCCCGATCACGCTCGGTTCCAACACCGATCCCTACCAGCCGGTGGATCGCACCTTGGCCCTGACCAGACAGGTGCTGGAGGTGCTGGACCGCTTCAACCATCCCGTCAGCATCGTCACCAAGGGCGGCGGCATCGTCCGCGACCTGGACATCCTGGCACCCATGGCGGAACGCGGGCTGGTGCGTGCGTGGGTGTCGGTCACCACGCTCGATGCGGAGCTGGCGCGCCGGATGGAACCGCGTGCGGCGACGCCGGACCGGCGGCTGCGGACGATCGAGCGGCTGGCCGGGGCCGGCATCCCGACCAGCGTGCTGGCAGCACCGATGATCCCCGGCCTGAACGATTGCGAGCTTGAACGGATCCTGGCCGCGGGAGCGGCGGCCGGGGCACGCAGCGCCGGCCATACGCTGCTGCGCCTGCCCGGGGAACTCGGGCCGATGTTCGAGACATGGCTGCATCAGCATTATTCCCAGACGGCGACACGCGTTCTGAAGCTCATACGGGAAACTCGTGAAGGAAAGCTGAACGACAGCCGCTTCGGCACCCGCTTCAGCGGGGAGGGACCGTATGCCGAGCTGCTGGCGCAGCGATACGCGGTGGCGATCCGGCGCTATGGGCTGACGCAACACGCGGCGCTGGACACGGGACGGTTCGCGCCGCCGCCGCTGCCGCCCCCTTCCCTGGTTCCGGCCGGGCCGGCGGGCCAGCTCGCCTTGTTCTGAACAGCGTTCATGTGAACGCTGTTCACAAGCGGCGGCAAACGGTCAGACCACCTGCGCCGGGGCCAGCCGGCACATCTCCCCGTCCTCGCCGGTCTCGACCTGGAACGTGGCGTGACCGATGCCGTAGAGCCGTTCCAGGGTGGCGGCGGCGGAACGCAGCAGGGCGTCGTCCGGGGGCAGGCCGGGCCGGACCAGGTGGGCGGTGAGCGCGGTCTCGGTGGTGCTCATGCCCCAGATGTGCAGATCATGCAGGTCGGACACGCCGGGCAGGGCGCGAAGCGTGCGCTCCACCGCGGCGGGATCGATGCCGGGCGGCACCGCGTCCAGCGCCAGCGCCACCGACTGCCGCAGCAGCGACCAAGTGCCGAGAACGATCACGACGGCCACCAGCAGGCTGATCGCGGGGTCGATGCGCTGCCATCCGGTCAGCGCGATCAGCAGCCCCGCCACCACCACGGCGGCCGCGGTGAGGGCGTCGGAGAGCATGTGCAGGAAAGCGCCGCGCAGGTTGAGGTCGTGCTTGGCGCCGGACATGAACAGCAAGGCGGTGACGCCGTTCACGGCGATGCCGATCGCGGCCACGATCATCACCACCGAACCAGACACCGGGGCGGGGTCGATCAGGCGCCGGATCGCCTCGGCGACGATGCCGCCGGTGACCACCAGCAGCAGGATGGCGTTGAATAGCGCGGACAGGATGGAAGAACGGCGCAGGCCGTAGGTGAAGCGCCCGCCCGGACGGCGGCGGCCGAGAAAGGACGCGAGCCAGGCGGCGCCCAGGCCCAGCACGTCGCCAAGGTTGTGCCCGGCATCGGCCAGCAGGGCGAGGGAGCCGGACAGCACGCCGTAGATCGCCTCGCCGGCGACATAGGCGAGGTTGAGGGCGATGCCGATCGCGAACGCGGCGCCAAAGCTGGCCGGGGCGTGGACGTGGCCGCCGCCGTGGTGGTGGTGCGCGTGGTCGTGGTCGTGCCCTTGGTGGTGCGTCGTCATCCAGCGGTCCCCTGCCCGCGCTTGCAAGCCGCGGATGCTAGGACGATATCGAGCCCCGCGTCACCGGCGGACCCTCCGCACGGCGTTTTCGCAGGTTCAACCGAAGCCATGCTGCGACTGACCGACCTCAAGCTGCCGCTCGACCACCGGCCGGACGCGGTCGAGCCCGCGATCGCGGCCCGGCTCGGGGTGCCGGCGGAGGACGTGCTGTCGCACGCGCTGTTCCGTCGCGGCTACGACGCGCGCAAGCGGGGCGCGGTGCACCTGGTGTACAGCTTCGACGTGGTGGTGCGCGACGAGGCGGCGGTGCTGGCGCGGCTCGGCGAGGATGGCGCGGTGCGGCCGGCGCCGGACATGCGCTACCGGTTCGTGGTCGAGGACGGCGCGGAACGGGCGGCGCGAACGGGATACCGGCGGCCGGTGGTGATCGGCACCGGGCCGTGCGGGCTGATGGCGGGGCTGGTGCTGGCGCAGATGGGGCTGAGGCCGCTGCTGCTGGAGCGTGGCCAGGCGGTCAGGCGGCGCACGGTGGACACGTTCGCGCTGTGGCGCCGGGGGGTACTGACGCCTGAGAGCAACGTGCAGTTCGGCGAAGGCGGGGCGGGCACGTTCTCGGACGGCAAGCTGTACAGCCAGGTGAGCGACCGGCAGCATTACGGGCGCAAGCTGCTGGAGGAGTTCGTGCGGGCGGGGGCGCCGGAGGAGATCCTGACGGTGTCCAAGCCGCATGTCGGCACCTTCCGGCTGGTGACGGTGGTGGAAAGCATGCGGGCGCAGATCGAGGCGCTGGGCGGGGAGTACCGGTTCGGCTACCACGTGACCGGGTTCGCGGTGGGGCGGGACCGGGACGGCGAACGGCGGATCGAGGGGGTGACGCTGGCGGATGGCGGCGTGGTCGAGGCGGACCAGGTGGTGCTGGCGATCGGCCACAGCGCGCGCGACACGTTCGAGGCGCTCGACCGGGCGGGCGTGTCGATGCAGGCCAAGCCGTTGTCGGTGGGGGTCAGGATCGAGCATCCGCAGTCGCTGATCGACCGGGCGCGGTTCGGCGAGCATGCCGGGCACCCGTTGCTGGGGGCGGCGGACTACAAGCTGGTGCACCACGCAGCCAACGGGCGAGGGGTGTACAGCTTCTGCATGTGCCCCGGGGGGACGGTGGTGGCGGCGACGTCCGAGGAAGGGCGCGTGGTGACCAACGGGATGAGCCAGTACTCGCGGGCGGAGCGCAACGCCAACGCGGGGATCGTGGTGGGGCTGACGCCGGAGGATTTCGCGCCATTCGGCGAGGGGCCGCTGGCGGGGATGGCGTTCCAGCGGCACTGGGAAACCCTGGCGTTCGAGGCAGGCGGCGGCGGGTACCGGGCGCCGGCGCAGCGTGTGGAGGACCTGTTGGCGGGGCGGGCGTCGACGGCGCTGGGGACGGTGGTGCCGTCGTACACGCCGGGGGTGACGCCGACGTGCCTGTCGGCGTGCCTGCCGAGTTATGCGGTGGAGGCGATCCGGGAAGCGCTGCCGCGGTTCGGGCAGCAGATCCGGGGATTTGACATGGCGGACGCGGTGATGACGGGAGTGGAAACGCGGACGTCGTCGCCGGTGCGGATCACGCGGGGGGCGGACCTGCAGAGCCTGAACACGCGGGGGCTTTATCCGGCGGGGGAAGGCTGCGGGTATGCGGGCGGGATCATGACGGCGGGGATCGACGGGATCCGGGTGGCGGAAGCACTGGCGGTGCAGATGGGTGGCGTGCAGGCCGCAGCGTAGAATCGTGAATAATGCTCCGTGCCTGTCTATAGACACTGAAATGTTATGCCGTCGCCACCGTTACCAATTCGCCATAGACATGGTTTTTCAAATACACTTGTAGACCTAGTGCACACCGTCATCCATGATAAGATCCACAGCTGAAAGTTTACTGTTAAAGTATCAACTTTATTCGAT
>CAXSHC010000111.1:0-8646 GCA_964236745.1 uncultured Acetobacteraceae bacterium | reverse complement strand
GTTCACCTCGCCGCAGCCATGATCTGGCTACGCTGAATGTCGATCCGGCCTAGTTGACCGGCAGCGGTGGCGGCGCCAGGAAGTGCTGCGGCATGCGACAAGGGCCTGCATCCGCCGCCAGCGCCAGGACGAACCGACGGATGAGTTATCGCACCCCACGCGCCGGTCCACGACACGCAGCCGGCGTCGTGGTCGCCTGTCTCCTGTTGTCGCCCCTGGCCGGTTGCAGCCAGCCGAGGTCGGGCGCCGAGCTGGAACGGCAGCAGGCGTGCGGCCAGCAGGCCGACCGGCAGTTCGAGAAACAGAACCGCTACCTCATGTCGGAACGCGACCAGACCGCGACCCCGTTCTCGTCCAGCGGCCTGCCGGGCGACCCCACGCGGGGCCTGAACGACCAGTACGGCCGGGACCGCATGGTGGACGACTGCATGCACAGCCTGTCGGGAACCGAGCCGACCGTCCGGCCCGCCATCCCCTGATCCGTTTCTCCGCAACCCGTTCCAGGAGCAAGACCATGGCCAAGATCATCCGCAACGAGCCGAACCCGATCATGTCCCGCGCCGTGGAATACCATGGCTTCGTCTTCACCCAGGGAATGGTGTCGCGAAACCTCGACCTCGACTTCGATGGCCAGACCGGCGACGTGCTGGCCCAGCTCGACGCGCTGCTGGAGGAGCACGGCACCGACAGCACGCGCATCCTGCAGGCGCAGATCTGGCTCAAGGACATCAACGACCGTGCCGCGTTCAACACCTGCTGGCAGGACTGGGTGCCGCAGGGCGAGGCGCCGGCACGTGCCTGCGTGCAGGCGGTGCTGGCCGATCCGCGCATGCTGGTCGAGGTCATGCTGGTGACCACTAAGTGACCGGAACGATGCAATTCTGCAACAGGCCTGAAGATAAGTTGCGTTATGGCAACATGACGCTTCCATGTTGCGTTGCCGCACGCAATACAAAGCTACCGGATGCCTCATTTCTCCGACGGTCTAGGACTTCAGTCCCATAAACCTGACGCGGAACAAGCGGTTTCCGACTAAGTGGCGGTTCCAAGCCGTCCGGGTGACGCGTCGGGTTGCCCGGCCCCGGTCCCATCGTTACCAGAACTCACGGAATGGTGAGGCTGGAGACCGGGATGACGAACGCGATGGGAACTTTGGCTCGCGCCGCCATGTTGATCGCCTCCTGCGCGGCCATATCGACGGCGGCCAGCGCGCGCACCCATCACCACCATGGCTACGCCAGGGGCTTCCATCACCTCCGCCACTACGCGTCCGCCGGCACGCACGTGATCCAGTGCGTGGCGTTCGCCCGGGCCGATAGCGATATCGCGCTGTCCGGCAACGCCGACGACTGGTGGCAGAACGCCGAGGGCGTGTATGCCCGCGGCACTGCGCCGGAGATCGGCAGCGTGCTCAACTTCCGCGCCAACGGCCGCATGCGTCTCGGCCACGTCGCGGTGGTGACAAGCGTGGTGGACAGCCGCACCATCCAGATCGACCAGTCGCACTGGAACGCCAACGGCATCAGCCGCAACGTGTCGGTGGTGGACGTGTCAGAGAACAACGACTGGACCGCGGTGCGCGTCGAGCTCGGCAGGCGGAGCCAGGGCCAGGGCACCTATGGCAGCATCTACCCGACCTATGGCTTCATCTATGCGCGTCCCGACACCACCGGCCGCATCGTCACCGCGCGCAGCGACGTGGTGGCACCGCGCATCGGCCGCGCCCCGTCCGACCTCCGCAACACCACCGAGGTAGCCGAGATGCCGGCGATGGCGCGCGACGTGGTCAGCCAGGGCACCGACCTATCCGGCGCCGTGCTGTCCGACGACGCGCCCAACCGCGCCTTGCGTTGAACCCCCGGCGCTGAACCGGACGCGCGGCCGGGCACCGGTCGCGGCCCGTCCAACTGCCGCCGCAATCGGGCGTCATGAAGGACGCTTCCGCAACGGTTGGGAGTTCATCATGCGACGTCACAGCCTAGCCACAGGTGCCGGCGCAGCCCTGCTGGCGCTGGTGGCGCTTGCCGGAACCGCCGACGCAACGCCGGGCTACGTGGTGCAGGGCATCAACATGCGCGCGGGTCCGGGCGTGGACTATCCCTGGATCGCGTCCCTGCCGCCCGGCACCCAGACCGAAATCTTTGGTTGCCTCGACGGCTTCACGTGGTGCGACGTGGCAGCCGCGGGCGCGCGTGGCTGGGTCGCCGGCGTCGGGCTGAACGTGCTCTACGGCCAGCAGCCCGAGCCGCTCCCGGCCTATGGGCCGCAGGTCATCCCCTTTGTCGGGTTCGACTTCAACAACTACTGGGGCACCTATTACCGCGGACGGCCCTGGTTCAGCGGCGTCGACCACTGGCATGGCGGGCCACCCGGCCGGTTCGACCACGGCCCGGGCGGCTTCAACCGTGGGGACCCGGAGTATGGCCGGGGTCCAGGCTTCGACCACGGCCCACGCTTCGACCATGGACCTGGCTTCGACCACGGGCCCGGTTTCAACCATGGTGCCGGCTTCGCAGGCCCAGGGCGCGGCCCCGGCGGCTTCGATCATCCCGGCGGAGGATATGGCGGTCCCGGCGGGCGTCCGGGTGGCCCAGCCGGAGCAGGCCCTGGCGGACCGAACCGTGGCGGTGCACCGGGCGACCAGCGTCCAGGCCCCGAAGGCCATGGCGGACCCGGTCCGGGCGGCCACCAGGGCGACCACGGCGGGCCGGGCGACCACCACCCCGGCTAGACGCGCGGCCGACGCGGTCAGGGGCGTCCGGCGCGGTGGTAGGGATGACCGGCGCTGATGGCGCGGGCGCGATACAGCTGCTCGGCCAGCAGCCCGCGTACCAGCATGTGCGGCCACGTCATGGCGCCCAGCGACAGCGACGCGTCCGCCCGCGCCAGCACGGACGCATGGAGGCCTTCCGCGCCTCCGACCAGGAAGCACAACGGCCGGCCGCTGCCGAGCCAGCCTTCCAGGCGGGCCGAGAACGCGGTGCTGTCCGGGCGCTCGCCACCCTCGTCCAGCGCCACCGCCAGGGCGTTGCCGGGCAAACAGCCGAGCAGGGCCTGCGCTTCCCGGCGCTTCACCTCGACCGGGGCACCCCGCGCTTCCGGCACCTCGACCAGCTCCAGGCGCGGCACGAGGCGCTGCACGTAGCGCTCCAGCAGATCCCGCTCCGGCCCGTTCTTGCAGCGCCCGACCGCGATCAGCCGCATCAAACCGGGCCGGCCTGCGGCCTAGGCGGGACCGCCGCCTGCCTCGACAACCACGGCCGGCTCGTCCAGCTCAGCACCCCACATCCGCTCCAGCGCGTAGAGCGCGCGCGCGTCCGGCTTGAACAGGTGCACGACGATGTCGCCGGCGTCGATCAGCACCCAGTCGGAGCCGCCCGCCCCCTCGATCCGGATGCGCTTCAGCCCGGCTTCCCCCAGCTTGGTCTCGATGTGCGTCGCCATGGCGGTGATCTGGCGGTCGGCGAGCCCGGTCGCGATCACCATGCGGTCGGCGAACGAGGAGCGCCCCACCAGGTCGAGCACGACGATGTTCTCGCCTTTGTCGTCGAGAAGGCTTTCGGTGATCAGGCCGAGGTAGCGGTCCAGCACGTCCGGCTCCAGCGCCACCCGTTCCGCCTTGCGCGCGCGTCGGACCACGGCACCGTCCTGTGGTCCGGCGACTGTGGCCTTCTTGCGCGGCGTGCCTGGGATCTTGGCCGCCTCGGCGAGCGAGGCGACCGGATGGGGCGTGCGCCGCTTCGTGTCCGTGCCGGCGGCGCGGCCGGTCTTGCCCGCATCAACGGTTGGCTTCCTGGCGATGACCCGAACTCCCGTGCCGGCGCGAACGCGGAACCACCGTGTTCCGTCCCGTCGCGCCCGGACACGCAGCTTATCGGCTGCCTGGGCCTTCCGGCCAAGTCCCGCGTGACGACGAGCGCAACGCGGTTGCGGAAATGTTTGTCTGCGGCGCGAACAGGAACACCCATGCCGGTGCTGCGCTGCCGGCCAGCCCCGCTGCCGCGCCGGCCGGACGGCGCGCATGCGCCAGCCGCCTCGCGGCGGCCCCCGACAACGCCCGATGGTTGTAGCCCGGGCGCGGCAGCACCGCGATCGGCACCGCGCGCACGAGGTCACGCCAGCGCCGCCAGCGCGGCAACTCTGCCAGGCCGTCGGCGCCCATCAGCCAAACGAAGCGGACGCGGGGAAACAGTTGTCGCAGCCGAAGCAGGGTGTCGCGCGTGTAGCGGGTGCGCAGCCGGCGCTCGATGTCGGTGGCGACAATGCGCCGCCCGTCGGCGATCCCGCGCGCGCTGTCGAGGCGGCGGGCGAGCGGTGCCATGCCGTCCCGCGGCTTCAACGGGTTGCCCGGCGACACCAGCAGCCAGACCTGGTCGAGCCGGAGCCGCGCCAGCGCCAGACGCGCCACCTGGAGGTGGCCGGCATGGGCCGGGTTGAACGAGCCGCCGAGCAGGCCGACGCGCAGCCGCCGCTTGTCGCCCCAGGCCGGGAGCGCCCCGGTGCCGGATGTGGATCGGCCGGACGTGGGTTGGGCGGTCACGGCCTGGTCTGGCCGGTCCCGATCACCTCGTAGCGGAAGCTGGTAAGCTGCTCGAGCCCGACCGGCCCGCGCGCATGCACGCGTCCGGTGCTGATGCCGATCTCGGCGCCGAAGCCGAACTCGCCCCCGTCGCAGAACTGCGTGGACGCGTTCCACATCACCACCGCGCTGTCGGTGCCGGACAGGAACGCCGCCGCCGCCGCCTCGTCGGCGGCGACGATCGCTTCCGTGTGGCCGCTGCCGTGGCGGGCGACGTGCGCGAGTGCCGCGTCGAGATCCGGCACCACCGCCACCGAAAGCACGGAATCCAGCCATTCGGTGTCGAAGTCGTCCGGCCCCGCGGCGGGAAGATCGGGCACGATCGCGCGCGCCGCCGCGTCGGCGCGGAAGTCGCAGCCGAGCGCACGCAGGTCGTCCACGATCGCCGGCAGCAGGGTGGGCGCCAGCTCGGCGTCGATCAGAAGCGTTTCGGTGGCGCCGCAGATACCAGTGCGGCGCATCTTGGCGTTGGCCACCACGCGCCTGGCCATGTCCGGATCGGCGGAGCGATGGACATAGGTGTGGCAAAGCCCTTCCGCATGCGCCAGCACAGGCACGCGCGCCTCGCGCTGCACACGCTCCACCAGGGACCGGCCGCCGCGCGGGATGATGAGGTCGATCAGGCCGGCCGCCCCCAGCATGGACGCGACGTGCGCACGGTCCGCGTCGGGCGCCACCTGTACGCACGCCCTCGGCAGCCCGGCCTGGTCCAGGCCCTGCAGCATGGCGTCATGGATCGCACGCGCGCTGTGCAGGCTGTCCGAACCGCCGCGCAGGATCACCGCGTTGCCCGACTTCAGGCACAGCCCGGCCGCGTCCGCACCGACATTGGGCCGGCTTTCGTAGATCATGCCGATCACGCCCACCGGCGTCGCCACGCGTCGCAGGCGCAGACCGTTCGGCCGGGTCCACTCGGCGAGCACGCGGCCGGTCGGGTCGGGCAGTGCGGCGATCTCCTCCAAACCGCGCGCCATCGCCTCGACCCGGTCCGGCGTCAGCGTCAGCCGGTCGCGAAAGGCGGCCCCGGCGCTGGACGCCGCCAGGTCACGGGCGTTGGCGGACAAGATGTCCATGGCGCTGCGACGCAGCGACGCCGCCGCCGCACGAAGCGCCCGGTCGCGGACCGCCGGCTCGGACCGTGCCAGCGCCCGCGCCGCCGTTCGCGCTGCGGCTCCCGCCCGGTCGAGCCAGGCCGCCGGCGGCAATGCCCCCGGCGGCGACGCCCCATCCGGCGGCGATGTCGTGCCCGGCTGGGTGTCCATGCCGCAGAACCCCGCCGGTCAGCCCAGCTTTGCCTGCACCAGCTGGGCCAGGTCGCCGACGTTCTTGAGCTGGTCCACCTCGCGCGAGCGCAGCTTGATGCCGAAATGCTGCTCCACGCCCAGGATGATGGTGACCATGCGCACCGAGTCCCAGCCAGACACCTGCTCCGCCGACAGCGTCGGCGTGAGTGTCAGGGTGTCGTCGCCGAACACGTCGTGGAACACCTCGGTCAAGCCGTCGTAGATCGCCGCTTCCGTTGCCACGTTCCTGCTTCCTTCCCGTCAGGCGCCTTCACTTACGTCCATGTAGCTGTCCGGCGCCACGAAGTCATGCAGCGGCAGCACGGACACGTGGCCGCCATCCGGTCGCTGCACCGCGTCGCGGAAGCCGAGCCTGGCGTAGTGCTCCGCCACCATGGCGTTCTTCGCCGTCGGCACGTACTCGCCCACCAGCTCGGTGGCGCCCAGCGCCTGCGCCTGCGCGGCCAGCAGCGCCAGCGTCGCCTGCTCCACCCCCCGTCCCAGCACCCGGCACGACATCAGCCAAGTCTCGATGTGGCAGCGCTGCGCCTCGTCTACCCGGCCGGCCACCACCGCGATGATGCCATTGTCGCCGAACCGGTCCGCGAGGCGCAGCTGCAGCCCGAACGCCCGGGGGTCCCCCATCAGCGCCAGCACCTCCGCCTCGGTGGTGCGTCGCGTGGTGAGGTTGAACTGGTTGGTCTTGTTGATCAGCTGCACGACGCGGCCGAGGCCGATGCGGTCGAACCGGCGCCATACCAGCCGCATCTCCAGCGAGCGCAGGTAGGACGGCAGGTCGGTGGCCTCGCCGGCAAGCGCCGCCCGCTCGACATTGGCGCGATACGAGCCGGTGCGGGCGCGATCCTCTTCCGTGATCGACACCGCCTCGAAATATCCCGCATCCGCCAGCGCCTGCGGCATCAGCGCCGGATCGTCCTCCGGCACCTCCGGCACTGACACCTCCGGCAGCTCGGCGCGGACGAGGTTGCGCTCGAACGGGTTGTCGTCGAGGAACACCAAACTGTCGACGCCGATGTTCAGCTCGCGCGCGATGCGGCGAAGGTTGGTCGCCTTGTCGTCCCAGTTGGCGACGAAGCAGGAAATATCGCTGCGCTTCAACAGCATCTCCGGATGGCGCTCGAACGGCGACAGAGCGTTAGCCTCGTCGTTCTTGGAGCATACCGCCAGGATCACGCCGCGCGCCGCTAGCGCCCGCGCATGGGCCTGCACCGCCAAGAACGCCTCGCCCAGCGCCGAGCCCTGGCCGATGGCGATGCCTTCCAGGCCGTCATCGCCGATCACCCCGCCCCACAAGGTGTTGTCCAGGTCCAGCACCAGGCACTTGGCCGAGCGTCCCTGCAGCGCCGCCAGCAGCCGGCCGACTAGGTCGCCATAGACCGGCGCCGCCACCGGCGAGATGTCCTGCTTGGCGCGGTGCCACAGCACCGGGTCGTGCCAGGACGTGATGCCGTCCCGGGCCGCGAAGCGGTCGAGCGACAGCAGGTGCACGCCCGCCGCATCCGCCGCCGCCGGCAGCGCCTCGTTCAGCCGCGCCACCAGCGCTGCGGCCGATCCGGGCAGTCGCTGCTCGTTGCTGCCCATCAGCGCCGGCAGCGTCGGCAGCACGGTCTGCTGGATTACCGTGGCGCCGATCGCCTGCGCCGCCTTCCAGCAGCGCTGCATGCGGCCGAGGCATTCCTGCAGCGCCCGCTCGGAGCCCGCCGCGTCGGCGGCCGGATCGAGCCCCGCGGAGACGTGGCGCGCGTCAAAGCACAGCAGCACCAGGTCGGGATGGAAGTGGTGTAGCGCCGAGCCCGGGTCGTCCAGCTCCTGCGCATACTGGCCATACTCGCCCTCGTGCACGGCGACGGGAATGTTGCGGCGCAGTCCCGCCACCCGGATCGAGGGCGGCAGGTGCACGGTGGTGGCCGATCCCAGCACCGCCAGGCGCACCGGCCGGGTCGGCAACCCGGTTGGCGGCGCGCTCCCGAACTGCCGCAGCAGCAGGCGGTCCAGCCGCTCCGTCTTGAGGAAGTCCAGCTTCTGGTTGGCCAGCGCCGCCAGCTCCGCCCAGCCGACCGCTTCCGCCGCCTCCAGCGCGCGCAGCCTCGCCGCGAAGCCAGCCGGCTCGGGCAGCCAGGAAAGACCAGAAACGGCCAACACGTCCTCCACCGATCATGCAGCCGGCATCCTTTCGGGTCCGGGTCGGGGCGTCAATCGGAAGGCAGACCGTCCGGACCCATCGCAGGCCGACCGGTCCTGGTCCCCGCAGGCCGACCGGCCTTGGCCCCCAACGTGTCACGTCGGCGTTGCCCGGCGTGAACGGAACTGGACTTTTTTAGAGGTCTCTCGGTATTCGAAGTAACCGACCGGGCTGAATGCCATTCACGGAGATCCGCGTGCACCCTCAGACCGACGTCCAACTCGACGAGCGGCCGACCAACCTGTGGCAGCTGGCCGACATCGCGGCCACCCTTGTCCGCAGCGGCGAAACGACGGAAGCCGAGGCGCTTCTGCTGGATGGCCTGACGAGGTTCCCGGAGCATCCCAGGCTCTTCATCGACTACGCCGCGATCGCGGAGGCGCGCGGGGACTGGCCGGAAACCATCCGCCGCTTCGCCGTCGTGAAGGAGCGCTTCCCACTTGAGTGGTGGGCCCATGCCCGCATCGCCATCGCCCTGCGTCACCTGAACCAGTTCGACGAGGCCGACCGGATCCTGGAGGAGGGACAGCAACAGGTGCCCGAGGAACGGGCCTTGTTCATCGACTACGGCACCGTGGCCG
>CAXSHC010000110.1:0-8669 GCA_964236745.1 uncultured Acetobacteraceae bacterium | reverse complement strand
CCAGGCTGGCAAGTCGTGGCGTCTACGGCGGACAGAACGGCGACGTGCTGTGGAACTTCGAGAAGTTCCTGATCGCGCGCGACGGCAGCGTGGTCGGGCGGTTCGCGCCCGACATCACGGTGGAAGAACCGCCGCTGCGCGACGCGATCGAGCGCGAACTCGCCCGGCCGGCCTGAGCGGGAGGATACCTCGATGAGCGTGCTCGACACCTTGCTGACCCGCGTCTCGGTGTCCGCGTTGCAGGAGCCGGCGCCGACCGGAGCCGTGCTCGACCGTATCCTGGAAACCGGCCTGCGGGCGCCGGACCACGGCCGGCTGGCACCCTGGCGCTTCGTGCTGATCCGGGGCGAAGCCCGGGCTGCTCTGGCCGAGGTGGTGGCGCGGGCGCTGCAGGCACGTGACCCGGCAGCGCCGGCGGAAGTGGTCGCAAAGCAGAAAGCCAAGTTCCTGCGCGCACCGCTGGTGATCGCACTTGGTGCCCGGATCCGACCGGACCACAAGATCCCGGAGCAGGAGCAGCTGATGTCGGTGGCGGCCGCAACCATGAACCTCCTGAACGCCGTTCACGCCGAAGGCTTCGGCGCGATCTGGGTCACGGGCGCCAACGCGTCGGACCCCCATGTGCAGGCAGCCCTTGGCATCCACGCGCCGGACCTGCTCGCCGGCTTCCTATTCATAGGCACGCCCGCCGCACCGCCGGCGCCGGCGGTGCGGCGGGCCTTGCTGGCCGATCACGTGGTGGAATGGACCGGGAGCTAGGTGCGCCTCAGGACTGCACCAGGGTCCAGCTGCCGTTGATCTTCTTGAACTGCAGCTGGGCGGTGTTGGTACCCTTCTTCGTCACCGCGGTGACGGCGCAGCCGTAGACGCCGTTGTCCTTGGCCGTGCAGTCGGCATTGGTCACGCTGAAGTCGTTGACGTCGTAGGGGCCGCTGAACAGCCCAAGCGTGTTGGCGGAGGTCCGTTGGTTGGCCGCCTGCATGCGGGTCTGGATGACCTGCTGGATGTCGGCCTTGGTTGGGGCGCCGGCATTGCCGCAGGCGACCATGAGCAACGGCAGCGCCAGCGGCAGGAGCCGGCCCGGTGCGAGAACAAGCGTTCGACGGGTGGATGCGGACAATGGCTTGGCCTCCGGATGGAACGGGACCACAAGCCCGCACCGGATCGCAACGCGGAACGATCCAGCCGGTTCGCCATCGGTCACGGCCGCCAGGCGTCCCGATCGCCCGCACCGACACGATCCCATCAGCGCCAGGCGAACGGAAACCAATCACCAGCACGTCGATGTCGATACATCCCGGCAGCTCCTGCGCCGCCTCCGCGCCGCTTGCCTGCGCTAAGCACAGGGGCTTGGGCTCCGCACCCCGCCCGGCACCGTCGTGGCCCGAAGCATTATCCGTGACCAGCAGACGCTGCGGCAGACGCGCCGGATGGGCATCGCCTTGGTATCGCGGTCGCTGGAGCATCCACCACGGCGGCATCGTTCGGCGTTTCGCAACCTGAACAGTCGTTCCGCCGGATCGGCGGTCCGGCCGCCGCCGATCGGTGTGTGGCATCCGCCCGTCGCGGCCGCCATCCTGTGGACCGGATGAACGGAAGGAAACGCCTCATGCGCAAGGTCGCCATCGTGGGTGCTGGCAAGATCGGCTCGATGATCGCCGAGATGCTGTCGTCCTGCGGCAGCTATGCGGTCAGCGTGCTCGACCGCGACCCGGCGCAGCTGGCGCGGCTGCATGTGTCCGGGCCGCTCACGCGCACCGCGGTCGACATCGCCGATCCGTCGGCACTGACCGAGGCGCTGTCCGGCACCTTCGCGGTGTTGAACGCGGGCCCGTTCCAACTCACCACGCGGATCGCCACGTCGGCCTTCGAGGCCGGCGCCCACTACCTGGACCTTACCGAGGATGTCGCCAGCACCCGCACCGTGCGCGCCCTGGCGGACGGCGCCGACAGCGCCTTCATCCCGCAATGCGGCCTGGCGCCGGGCTTCATCACGGTCGTCGCCAACGACCTGATTGCCCGCTTCGACAGCCTGCACGACGTGCGCATGCGGGTCGGAGCGCTGCCGCAGTTCCCGGTGGGCCCGCTCGGCTACAACCTCACCTGGAGCACCGACGGCGTCATCAACGAGTACTGCGAGCCGTGCGAAGCCATCGTCGACGGCCAGCTCCGGCACACCCTGCCGCTGGAGGAGGTGGAAGCCTTCGCCCTCGATGGCGTGCAGTACGAGGCGTTCAACACGTCCGGCGGCCTCGGCTCCTTGTGCGAAACCCTGTCCGGGCGGGTGCGCAACCTGAACTACCGCACCATCCGCTACCCCGGCCATGCCGCGATCATGCGCGTGCTGTTGAACGACCTCGGCCTGCGCGACCGCCGTCCGCTGCTCAAGGACATCCTGGACACGGCACTCCCCGCCACCACCCAGGACGTGGTGATCGTGTTCGTGTCCGTGACCGGCACCGTGGGTGGACGGCTGATGCAGCATTCCTACGCCCGCCACATACGCGCCGCCCGGATCGGCGGGGTGGAGCGCAGCGCCATCCAGATCACCACCGCGTCCGGCATCTGCGCCGTGCTCGACCTGCTGGCCGAAGGTCGCCTGCCGCAGCGCGGCTTCGTGCGCCAGGAGCAGGTGGCGCTGCCCGACTTCCTGGCCAACCGGTTCGGCCGCAACTATGCCGATCCCGCCGCCGCCCCTGACGCCGCAAACGCAGCCATCCCGGCCGCCGCCCAGCACGCCGCCTGACGACCAGGAACACCACACCATGAACCAGATGAACATTCCTCCCGTGGCCGCGGAAGCGGCGGAGATCCTGGCGCGGCTCGGCGTTGACGGCGCTTCCCTGTCCGGCGGCACCCTTTCCGCACGCTCGCCGCTGACCGGCGAGGAAACCGCGCGCTTGTCCGAGGACGATGCCGGCGCGGTGTCGGACAAGGTCGGGCGCGCGCACGCGGCCTTCCTGTCCTGGCGCACCGTGCCGGCGCCACGACGCGGCGAGCTGGTGCGCCTGCTGGGCGAGGAGCTGCGCCAGTTCAAGCCCGAGCTCGGACGGCTGGTGACGCTCGAGGCCGGCAAGATCGGTTCCGAGGGCCTGGGCGAAGTGCAGGAAATGATCGACATCTGCGACTTCGCGGTCGGCCTGTCGCGCCAGCTCTACGGCCTGACCATCGCCACCGAGCGCGCGCAGCACCGGATGATGGAAACCTGGCACCCGCTCGGCGTGGTGGGCGTGATCTCCGCCTTCAACTTTCCCGTCGCGGTATGGGCCTGGAATGCGGCGCTGGCGCTGGTGTGCGGCAACAGCGTGGTGTGGAAGCCGTCGGAAAAGACCTCTTTGACGGCGCTGGCGGTGCAGGCGCTGGTCGATCGTGCCATCGCCCGCTTCGGCGCGGACGCGCCAAACGGGCTGTCCTGCTTGCTGATCGGCGGCCGGGCCACCGGCGAGGCGATGGTGGCCGACCGTCGCGTGGCGCTCCTGTCCGCCACCGGCTCGACCGCCATGGGACGGGCGGTGGCGCCGGTGCTGGCGGCGCGGTTCGCACGGCAGCTCCTGGAGCTCGGCGGCAACAACGCCGCCATCGTCGCCCCCAGCGCCGACCTCGACCTCGCCCTGCGCGGCATCGCGTTCGCGGCCATGGGCACTGCCGGGCAGCGCTGCACCACGCTTCGCCGCTTGTTCGTGCACGAGGGCGTTTATGACCGCTTCGTGCCGCGGCTGAAGGCGGCCTATGGCACCGTGCGCGTGGGCGACCCGCGCGAGCCGGGCGTGCTGGTCGGCCCGCTGATCGACCGCGCCGCCCATGACGGGATGCGGACGGCGCTGGCGGAAGCGGAAGCGGCGGGCGGACGCATCACCGGCGGCGAGCGGGTGGCGCTCGGCGGCGACGATGCGTTCTTCGTGCGCCCGGCCCTGGTCGAGCTGCCCGGCAGGACGGCGGCGCAACCGCCGGTGATGAAGCGGGAAACCTTCGCGCCCATCCTTTATGTCATGCGCTACACCGCGCTGGACGACGCGATCGCGGCGCAGAACGACGTCGGCGCCGGCCTGTCCTCGGCCATCTTCACCCTGGACCTGCGCGAGGCGGAGCGCTTCGTGTCGGTCGAGGGCTCGGATTGCGGCATCGCCAACGTCAACATCGGCCCGTCCGGCGCCGAGATCGGCGGCGCGTTCGGCGGCGAGAAGGAAACCGGTGGCGGTCGCGAGTCCGGTTCCGACAGCTGGCGCGCCTACATGCGGCGCGCCACCAACACGGTCAATTACGGCACCACCCTGCCGCTGGCGCAGGGGGTGGTGTTCGAGGTCTAGCCGGCGGAGAGAACCAGCACCCCGCCACGGCGGGACAGCCGTGGTCCGGGGCCTATTGTTGGCCAGCCGCTGGATACGGCTAGCGTCCACGGCGGCACTTCTCGCGAAAGGACCGGTTCATGCATGGACGCCGCCTGATGCTGGCGTTGACCGGCTTGGTCGGGCTGTCCGCCTGCGGGAACGGGAAGATCGTGCAGCACCGGCCCGTTCCGGCCTTGGCGGTGTCCGCCGCCGTGCCGGGATCGGCCTCCTACCTGCTGGCAAGGCCCGAATGCGGCGTGGAGGCGGGCGGCGCGCTCGCCTACTTCGCGATGAACACCGAGGGATCCGACATGGAGGTCGTGTGCCGGTCGTCCTGCACCGTTGCCCGTTCCGACGGCAGCTCGACGCGGTTCTCCGGCCAGTTCTTCCTGCCGGCAGGAAGGCCCGACACCCGCCTTCTTGAGCAGGGTGACGTGTCCGGAGGCGGCAGAAACCCTGCCGCCTTCACCGCGATATCCGCCGTATTCGCATCCTGCGGAGCGCGCTAGGCAAGGTTCGGCGCGGTTCCGGACGCCGCGATCCGTCCACGTCCGCCCGTCCGCGTCCGCTCCGGTCGTCGCCTAGTGCCCAAGATGCTGGTCGAAGAAGCCTCCGATCTCCGTGAAGGCCTCGGCCGTTTCGGGCACGGTGTCGTCGAACTGGTACTGCGCATGGCTTTCGCCCTCGAACACCTCGAGGATGGCGGGCACGCTCGATCGCAGCAGCTTGCGGTGCACCCGGACCGTGTTGCTCAGCAGCAGGTCGCGCGTGCCCGTGGTCAGGATGGCGGGCGGAAAGCCGTGCATGTCGCCGTTGACCGGCGACAGCAGCGGGTCGGCCAGGTCGTGGCCGTGCGCATAAACCTTGGTGGCCGCATGGCAGAAGCCGTCGCGCGACACCAGCACGTTGTCGACCATCGTGTTGGTGTAGAAGCTGTCGCCGGTCTTGGTCACGTCCGACATCGGGGTGCCGGGCGCGATCGCGCCCGGCATGGGAAGGCCCAGCTGCTTCGCCCGCAGCACCATCTCCAGGGTGATGGCCCCTCCCGCCGAGGTGCCGAAGAAGGCGATGTCCTTGGGGTTGTGGGTCTTCAGCAGCGCCTTGTACACCGCGATCGGATCGTCGACCGCTGCGGGGAAATAGGCTTCCGGAGGCATCCGGTAGTCGACCGAGATCACCTTGTAGTGGCCGAACCCGGCCATCATGATCGCCTCGGTGGCGCCGGATTCGCCCGGGAACAGGACGTAGCATCCGCCGTGCACGTGCAGCAGGATCTTGTCGGCATGCGCGGGCGGGATGTCCGCGGGGGTCACGACGAAGACCCTGGCACCCCCCATCGTCGACGGCTGCACCGTCACGTGGAGGCGGCCGAGCATGGCCGGGATCGTCTTGACGGTATCCGCCGCCTGCTTGTCGGCGAAGGCACGCCATTCGGCTCCGGTGGGATACTGGAGGTTCCAGTTCGGGTTAGCGGGACGGCCGATGATCGCCTGCATCTGCGGGCTGATGTCCGCCGTCGGCGTCGGAAGGGTTTTGGCCGGAACGTCGAGCGGGGCCGCCAACGCCGCGACGTGGACCGTCAGCCACGCCGCGATGGCGCCCGCGCACAGCTTGCCGATCATGCGTTCCTCCCGTTCTTGTTCTCGGTATTGCTTATACCGATGCGCCGTCCACATCCCGATGCGGCATTGACCCTGATCACAACAACTTTCGCGGCACCGACCCCCGTTCCTGCCTTTGCATTGCCGGAAGGCACGATCCACCGTCGGCCCAACACGGCGGATCGCGCCGCGTCGCACCGTTCCAACCGGTCCGCATTTCCGGATGCCGCTCGGCCCCATGCCGCCCGGTCCGCTGCCCGAGCTGCCGGCAGCGGCCCGCGCGGCGAAGCTTCCCCGACAGGAAGCAGCGTTCCCTGCCGGCCTGATCCGACGCGCGTCGGATCAGGCCGGCAGGGCATTCGACGGCCGCGGATCCTTTGCGTGCCTGCCATTGATACCATCGCTGGCAGGCACCGCCCTGTCTCCGGCGCGGGAGGATTGCGCTCGATCCGCGAACCGCCGGCTGCAACTTTCGCCTGGGGCGCGGCGCTCCGTGTTCCCCTCGGGAGCGCATCGATGCCTGTTCCGTCCGAACGGCGATCGAAGCCGGGCCTGATCGTCCATTCGATGGAGCCGTTCAACGCCGAGCCGCTACCCGAACGGCTGGCCGCTTCGTTTCTGACCGCGACACCGGACTTCTACGTCCGCAGCCACGGTGACATCCCGGAGCCGGACGGCCAGGCCCATCGCCTAGTCGTGGACGGGTTGGTGAGTGCCCCGCTGTCCTTGTCGGTTGCCGAGCTGACGGCGCGGTTCGCGTCGCACGAGGTGGAGGCGACGCTGCAATGCGCAGGCAACCGGCGCGCCGACCTGCAGCCGGTGCGGCCGACCAGCGGCGATCCCTGGGGCGTGGGCGCGATCGGTAACGCCCGTTGGAGCGGGGTGCGCCTGGCCGACGTTCTGCGGGCCGCTGGTGCTGCGGCGGATGCAGGCCTCCACGTCGCCTTTTCCTGCCTGGACCGGTGCGAGGTCGGCGGCGAGCGCTTCCGCTTCGGCGCTTCCATCCCCTTGTCCAAGGCCCTGTCGCCGGAGGTGCTGCTCGCCACAGGCATGAACGGCGCGCCGCTGACGCCGGAGCACGGATACCCGCTGCGCGCGGTGGTGCCGGGCTATGCCGGGGTTCGCAGCCCGAAATGGCTGCACACGATCACCGTGGGGCGCGAGCCGTCCGACAACCACATCCAGCGGCGCGACTACAGGCTGCTGCCGCCCGACGAGACGGTTGACCCGCCCGACTGGTCGCGCGGCGTCACCATCGACGAGATGCCGGTCAACGCCGCCATCTGCGTTCCAGCTCCTTCCGCCACGCTTCCCTCCGGCCCGACCCGGGTGCAGGGCTGGGCGATGGCCTCGTCCCGCCCGGTGGTCCGGGTGGACGTGTCGCCCGACAACGGCCGGCACTGGCAGCAGGCCAGCCTTCGTCACGGTTCCTCGCCCTGGAGCTGGACCCTGTGGGAGATCGCGCTCGACCTGCCGCGCGGCGAGCACGAGCTGGCGGTGCGCGCCTGGGACGCCGCCGGCCAGACCCAGCCAGCGACCCCCGGCGAGGTGTGGAACATGAAGGGTTACCTCAGCACCGCCTGGCACCGGGTCCGCATCACCGCGATCTGAACACCGTTCACGGCATTCGCCGTCATGGGGGATGCAGCGCACGGCACCCGGCGGCGTTGTGCGGACGCCAGGAGACGTTCTTCCATGCCGGACCACACGGACACGTTCACTCTGCACGACCTGCCGGTCGGCATCGACGCGACGGGAACGCGGCGCGAGACCGACTCCATGGGCGAGATCGAGGTGCAAGCGGACCGCTACTGGGGCGCCCAGGCGCAGCGCTCGCTTGAGCATTTTTCCATCGGCCGCGACCGGATGCCGGTCGAGGTGTCGCGCGCCTACGGCATCGTCAAGAAGGCGGCCATGCTGGTGAATGCGGAGGAGGGACGATTGCCGCCGTGGAAGGCGCAGGCGATGATCCGCGCCGCCGACGAGGTGATCGCCGGCGCGCTCGACGCGCACTTCCCGTTGTTCGTCTACCAGACCGGGTCCGGCACGCAGTCCAACATGAACTGCAACGAGGTGATCTCCAACCGGGCGATCCAGCTGCTGGGCGGCACCGTCGGCTCCAAGGTGCCGGTGCATCCCAACGATGACGTCAACATGGGCCAGTCCAGCAACGACACCTTTCCGGCCGCCATGCACGTGGCGACGCTCCAGGCGCTGGAAGGGCGCCTGCTGCCCGAGCTCGACGCCCTGGCGGAGTGCCTCGAGGCCAAGGCGGCGGAATGGCACGACGTGGTCAAGATCGGCCGCACCCACCTGCAGGACGCGGTGCCGCTCACCGTGGGCCAGGAATGGTCCGGCTACGCGCACCAGCTGCGCGACGCGACCGCAGCCCTGCGCGACACCAGGCGCGGGCTGCTTGAGCTCGCCACCGGCGGTACCGCGGTCGGCACCGGCATTGCGGCGCCGCCGGGCTTCAGCGTCCGCATCGCAGCCCGCATCGCCGAGCTGACCGGGCAGCCGTTCGTGACCGCGCCGAACAAGTTCGCCGCCCAGGGCTCGCTGGACGCGATGGTGCGGGTGTCGGCCGCCCTGCGCGGTGTGGCGGTGGCGCTGATCAAGATCGCCAACGACATGCGCTGGCTGGCTTCCGGCCCCCGCTGCGGCCTGGGCGAACTGCTGCTGCCCGAGAACGAGCCCGGCTCCTCCATCATGCCGGGCAAGGTCAACCCGACCCAGTGCG
>CAXSHC010000109.1:5800-8686 GCA_964236745.1 uncultured Acetobacteraceae bacterium | reverse complement strand
GGCCTTGCGGAACGCGTCCGTGGGCGTGCCGTAGTACATGGTCGGCACGATCACCACCGGGCAGCGGTCGCCCCAGCGCTCCATGAAGCCCAGGATCTCGTGCGCGGTGCGCTTCTTGGAATGGATCAGGATCGCGTCGGCGCCGGCGCGGTGGTACGCTTCCGCACGCCGCAGCGCCTCGTCCATGGAATGGCCGGAGATCAGCGCCTCGACCCGGGCGACGATGGAAAAGTCGTCGTCGGTCTGGCTGTCCTTGCCGGCGCGTATGCGGCCGCAGAACTCCGCGGTGTCGGCTAGCGGCTGTGCTTCGCCGATGAACGAGTTGGTCTTGGGGAACAGCTTGTCCTCGATGCACACCCCAGCGATGCCGCGCTCGCACAGCTTTCGCACCAGCCGGCGCACGCTGTTGAAGTTGCCGTAGCCGGTGTCGCCGTCCAGCAGGATCGGCAGGCTGGTGGCGTCCGCCATGTACTCGGCCTGCTCCAGCACCTGGGTCCAGGACGCCTCATTGTTGTCGCGCAGGCCAAGAGCGGCGGACATCGACAGGCCCGAGCCCCAGATGCCCTCGAACCCGGCCTCCTCGACGATCCTGGCCGACAGGCCGCTATGTGCTTCCATCAGGAAGGCGAGTCCCGGACGGGACAGCATGGCGCGCAGCCGGGCGAAGCGGGACGCCGGGCGCTCCGAAGCCCGGACCGGATGCGTGTTCAGGCGGTCCGGACCGGCAGCCACGGTTCCTCGATGCGCCTCGTTTCCGCTCGGCAATTTGCGCAATCCCCATCAGAGTGTCATGTAATCGACCACCTCCTGCATCAATTTCCCCGGAACGGCCACATAAAAAGATGCCTCGCCGCGACCCTCCCGGGAGACCTCCGGCCGTCCTGATCCTGGCTGCCGGACGCGGCAGACGGCTGGGTCCGGACGCTCCGGACGTTCCCAAGATCCTGCTTGCCTTTGGTGGCCGCACCCTGCTCGAACGGCATCTGGACTGTTTGTCCGGTGCCGGGGCGGGGCCGGTAAGCCTGGTGGTCGGCTTTCGCTCAGAGCTGATCGAGGCCGAGCTCGATCGCCTCGGCCGGCGGGACCAGGTCAGGCTGATCCGCAACCCCGACTGGCACGAAGGCAGCGCCTTGTCGCTCGACTGCGGCCACGCGGTGCTGGAAGGCGGGCCGGTGGTGCTGATGGATGCCGACGTGCTGTACGACAAGCGCCTGATCGACCGGCTGCTGGACGGCACGCGTCCCGCCACGCTGCTGCTCGACCGCGAGCTGGAGCCGGGCGACGAGCCGGTCAAGATCTGCGTCGATGCGGGCGGCCGCATCGTCGACTTCGCCAAGCGGCCCGACGCGGAGCACACCTTTCACGGCGAGTCGGTCGGCTTCTTCCATTTTTCCTCCGAGGTGGCCGCCAGCTTGGCCGCGCGCACGCGCGCCATGATCCGCCTCGACCGCAGCCTCGAATACGAGGAGCCCATCCGCGCGCTTATCCGCGCGGACGCATCCGCCCCGCCGGTGTTCGGGTACGAGGACATCACGGGCCTGCCCTGGACGGAGATCGACTTCATGGACGACATCGCCAAGGCCGAGCGCCTGCTGCCGCTGATCGACGGCCCGCCGGCCGAAGGTTCCCTGGTCAACGGTCCCCTGGTCGACAGGCTGCCGGTATGAACGCGCTGACCCGCCCGGCCGACACCGCACGCCCCGCCGCGTCCGCCCGCCTGCCGGAGCCGGACGAGATCCTGACGATGCGCCGCGACGGGTACCTGGTGGTGCGCGGCTTCTTTTCCGCCGTCGAGACCGAGGCGCTGATACGCTGGACCGGCGAGATCGCGTCCGCGCCCGAGCTGCCCGGCAGCCAGATGGTGTATCACGAGGACAGCCTGCTCGACTCCGGCCGGCGCGTGGTGCAGCGGATCGAGGATTTCTGCTCGCACCACCCGGCGATGGACGCGGCCGCCCGCCACGGCGCGCTGAGCCGCTGGCTGGCCGTGCTGACTGGCGAGGAGCCGGTGCTGTTCAAGGACAAGATCAACTTCAAGCATCCGGGCGGCGACGGCTTCAAGGCGCACCAGGACCAGCAGGCCGGCTGGACCAGCTATGCGCCCCTCTTCGTCACCGCCCTTGTCACCATCGACCCTGCGACGATCGAGAACGGCTGCCTCGAGATCGCGACCGCACCGCGCGCGCACGACCTCCTCGGCGCCGAGTGGACCCCGCTTGCCGAGGAGGATCTCGGCCTGATGCCGGTGCCGACGGAGCCGGGCGACGTGATCTTCTTCGACAGCTTCGTGCCGCACGCGTCCAAGCCGAACCTGACGGACCACCAGCGCCGGGTGCTGTACCTGACCTATAACGGCATGGAGCATGGCGATCACCGCCGCCGCTACTTCGACGAGAAGCGCGCGGCCTTTCCGCCCGACATCGAGCGTAAGCCCGGCGCAAGCTACGTGTTCAGGGTGTAGGAAGGGCGCTTCCTTTCGGAAGTGTGGCGGTCCTGCTCTTTGCGGAACCGGTGCCCTCCCTTATCCATGCGCGCGCGAAGGTAAACCAGGGCGGGTAGGGGAAGACGATGCGGCAGTTGATCCGGACCAGACGGGACAGGCCGGCTGCGGCGCTGCTTCCTGCGGTTGTCGTTCTTCTTCTGGCCGGCTGCGCCACCCGGCCGCCGGCGAGCGACCCGGACGCGCTGGCCGATTACAAGGCGGCCAACGATCCATTGGAGCCCACCAACCGGGTGATCTACAGCGTCAACGACGGGCTACTGACCTATGTGCTGATCCCGGTCGCGCGGGGCTACAACTACGTGTTCCCGCGGCCGGTGCGCACTGGCATCCACAACGTGCTGAACAACCTGGGCGCCCCGGTGCAGTTTGCCAACGACGTGCTG
>CAXSHC010000109.1:0-5790 GCA_964236745.1 uncultured Acetobacteraceae bacterium | reverse complement strand
AAGCCCAGGCGCGCCGGCGACACCTTTGTGCGCTTCATCATCAACAGCACGGCCGGCGTCGGCGGGGCGTTCGACGTGGCCAAGCACGTCGGCTATCCCGACCATTCCGCCGACGGTGCCACCACCCTGGCGCTGTGGGGCATCCCGGCCGGCCCCTACCTATACCTGCCGCTGTTCGGCCCTTCGGGCGTACGCGACGGCGTCGGCCGCGGCGTCGATTCCACGGTCAGCCCCTATACCTGGGCCACCTTCAACGGCATCAACCACCTGAACGATATTTCCACCGGGCTTGCCGCGGTGGACGGGGTGGCGCCGCACATCGACGACCTGCGGAAGCTGAAGGAAAACGCGCTCGACCCGTATGCGACGCAGCGCTCGCTGTATCGCCAGCTGCGCCAGAGCGACGTCGACGCGGTGCGCAACGATCGCCGTGCCACCGTGCCGGACTGGTATCCGGACGCGTCCAGCACCGTGGGAGCGCGGCCGCCGGCCGACACCGGCAACACCGGCCACGGCACCCTGCCGCTGCCCACGGTGAGCCCGGCCATCACCAAGGCGGCCGCCCCGCCGGCGCAGTAGCCGGGGGAAGCGCAGTGACCGGGGGCGAGGCGGCGCGCCCGCGTTTCACAACCGCGTATCCCCGTCATCTCCGTCGGGCCCTGAACCGTTGTTCCTGGAGCCGATGACGGAGAAGGTTGTTATGCCCGCACCAGATGCCACCCTGACGGCTCCTCCGCTGCTGTTCAGCCCGTCCTTCGAATGGAGCCGGGCAGACGAGGCCGCGATCGAGGCCGGCCTCGCCGAAACCATGCTGTCGATCAGCCGCACCACCCTGGAGGATACCGGGCACGCGATGCGCTCGGTGCACGCCAAGAGCCACGGCTTCCTGCGCGGAGTCCTGGTCGTGCCCGAGCTGCCGCCGGAGCTGGCGCAGGGCATGTTCGCCCGGCCCGGGCGCTATCCGGTGGTGATCCGGCTGTCGACCACGCCGGGCGACCTGCTGGATGACAACGTATCGATGCCGCGGGGCATGGCGCTCAAGGTGGTGGGCGTGTCCGGCGAGCGGCTGCCCGGCAGCGAGAACGACAACACCCAGGACTTCGTGCTGGGCAACTCGCCGGCGTTCAACACCCGCGACGCCCAGGGCTTCCTAGCCCAGCTGAAGCCGATCGCGGCCACCACCGACCGGGCGCCGGGCTTGAAGCAGGCGGTGTCCGCCCTGAGCCGCGGCACCGAGCGAGTGCTGGAAGCGTTTGGCGGCCGCAGCGCCACCCTGGTGACGATGGCCGGGCAGCGCAAAACGCACATCCTGGGCGACACCTTCTATTCCCAGGCCGCGCTGCTCTACGGGGAGAACTTCTGCAAGGTTTGCGTGGCGCCGGTGTCCCCGGCGCTGGTGGCGCTGAGCGAGTCGCCGCTCGACCTCGGCGGCAAGCCGGACGGGCTGCGCGAAGCGGTCAACCGCCACTTCGCGGCCGAAGGCGGCGAATGGGAGTTGCGCGTGCAGCTCGCCACCGACGTGGCGGCGATGCCGATCGAGGACGCGTCGGTCACCTGGCCGGAAGATCAGAGCCCGTACCGGCCGGTCGCACGCATCGTGGTGGCGCCGCAGCAGGCCTGGAGCCCGGAGCGGTCGGCGGCGGTGGATGACGGGCTGGCGTTCAGCCCGTGGCACGGCCTCGCCGCGCACCGGCCGCTCGGCTCGATCATGCGCATGCGTCGCCTGGCTTACGCGCGCTCGACCCGGTTCCGCGCCGAGCGCAACGGGCGCTCCATTGCCGAGCCGCAAAGCGCCGACGACCTGCCGATCTGAACACCGGAGGAAGGCCGGTGGCAACGCCGGTCCAGGGCCGCTTGGCCAGCCCGGCCCCGGGTGCCGCCATGCCGCGACAACGGCACCACAACCTTTCGGCCCTGGAGCCGCGCTTCACATCCGGGCAGCGGCATGCGCCAGAAGCGAACGGTGTTCCCGAGCCGGTCCGGCAGCGCGGAACTGCTCCGGGGCCTGAAGCCGGTTCCGGTCAGGCTTCGTCCGGCTGTGCGACCGCGTTGCCCGGCAGGCCCGGCCTGATGCGACGGCTTTCCACCACCCGGTCGCGACCGCCTTCCTTGGCCCCGTACAGGGCATCGTCGGCCCGTCCGATCAGCGACTGCCAGTCGTCGCCCAGTACGGCCCAGGCCAGCCCGATCGAGCAGGTCACCTGGATCGCAGCACCTGGCACCTGGAAGGTGTCGTGCCTGACCGCGAGGTGCAGGTTCAGCACGCGCTCGGCGCCGCGGCCGTCGGCGTCGTCGAGCACCAGCAGGATTTCTTCGCCGCCATAGCGGCCGGCGTACTCGCCCTCGCGGATCGTGCGCGAGATCAGGCGCCCCAGGGCACGCAGAACGTCGTCGCCGCCAAGGTGGCCATGGTTGTCGTTGACGCGCTTGAAGTGGTCGACGTCGAGCAGCGCCACCAGCGTCTCGTCGCCTGGCCGGGTGGTGTCCAGCTTGGCGGCCAGCCGCCGCTCGATCTCGGAACGGTTCAACAGGCCGGTAAGGGCATCGTGCGCGGCCTGGAACCGGAGCTGGGCCTGGGTGGCGCGCATCTCCTCGGTGGCCGCAGCGACGCAGCGCTCGAGCTCGCGCTGGCGGCGGAGGTTGGCGTGCAGGTAGAGGCGCATGAGGCAGCACAGGAATGCCACGCCGAGCAGGACCCACAGCGTGTCCGACCACCACCGGTTCCACCAGGGAAACGCCATGTCGACCACCAGGGTGACGGGACGCGAGGTCTGGTGGATCATCTCGTCGTAGCCGGACACCGTCAGCACGTGTCGGCCGGGCGGCACGAAGGGATAGCGCACCAGTCCCGACGAGGATTCCGCCCATCCGGCGTCCACTCCCGACAGGTGGTAGCGGAACAGCAGCGAGCGTTCCGCCCCGTAGTTCGGCGTGCCGAGCTGGATCGACAGCGCGTCCCTGGTGAAGGGCATCGTGCGCGCCGTGACCGGCTGCGAACCGAGACGCGCCTGGCTCACCACCACCTCCAGCGGCCGGTCGGTGAACAGCCAGGCCGGATCGAGCAGGTGGGAGAAGCCCTCCGAGGTCGAGATCCAGACCGACCCGTCCGGATCCTCCCAGAGCCCGTTCTGGTCCACGTCGTCGGACAGGAGGCCGCCATCGGCGTCGACCGACACCCAGCGCCGCCCGTCGAACACGGACACGCCCAGTGCGGTGCCGGCCCAGACCCAACCCCGGTGGTCGACCATCACCGCAACGATGGTGTTGGTGCGCGTGTCGGTGGTGGGGATCGCCTCGAACGACGACACGCGGTCGTTGGAAACGGTGAACCGGAACAAGCCGCCGGCACCGCCGATCCACAGCCCGCCTCCGTGATCGATGGTGATGGCGAGCGGATCGAACGCGGCGGATGGCCAGCCGCTGGTGACGGAAACGTCGGCGCCGTCGCCGTGCCGGTGACGCAGATGGCCGCCGGACAGGTAGAACACGCCGCCAAGGCCGTCGCAGACGAGATCGGGGACAGGCGCATGCAGCGATCCCCTAGTCCGTGCATGAAGCGGCACCCCGGGATGGTCGTCGACCTCGAACAACCCGGCCTCGGTGGCGATCCACACGATGCCGTGCGGATCCGACGCCATGGCATCGACGGGCGGCACGTCGAGCTTGGTCAAGGAATTGTCGGCAGGATCGATGATCCTGACGCCGTCCAGGCCCAGTGAACTCCAGAGCTCGCCGCGCGGGCCGACGATAAGCGCGAAGGACGAACCGGGGAACACCCTGCCGACACGCAGGAACGGCCCGCGATGCACGACCTCGTCGACGCCGGTGTCGGTGGACACCCAAAGCGCCCCTCCGGGAGGACGCGCCGACTGCCAGGGAAGGCCGTCCGACAGCCCGTCCGCCTTTTGCAGGGTTTGCCAGTGTCCGTATCCGACCCAGCGCACCAGCCCGCGCCCGAGCACCTGGAACCAGAGCTGGCCGGTCGCGTCGGTCACGGCGCTCATGATGTTGCCGGACGGGGCGCCGTCCTCGACGCTCAAGGGCTGCCATCCGTCTGCACGGAGAAGGGCGAGCCCGTGATCAGCCTGCGTCATGAGGCCGCCATCGGGGGTACGGAACAGGCCGAGCTTGCGTGGCTGGTTGTCGTAGCGGCCACCCTGGTCGGGCAGGTCGACCACGGACCAGCGGCCCGACAGCGGATCAAAAGTTCCGACCGACGTGGTCGACCTGGCAAGGACCCGGCCATCCGAGCCGGCGACCACGTCCATCCAGGGCCCGCCACGCAGCCCGTCCGCAGCGCCGTAGCACCGCACCGCGTCCGGGTCGGCGCTGCACAGCCGGCCGTCGCCGAAGGTTTCCCACAGGTGGCCGCCTACCGAGAACACCGCGTCCGCGTTCCGGAGCAGTTCTCGCTGCTCGCTGTCGTAGGGCATCGTCTGGACATGCGGCGCCCCGTCCTCGGGAACCGCGATCATCACCAGGGAATCGTTGGCCAGGAACACGAAGCCGTCCTGCCACGAAGCCAGGCGATGCGGCCGCTCGTCGTAGAACGAGGCGCCGGGATGCGGCACCTTGCTGAACATCAACGCGCCGGGCGGATGGGACGCGTCCGACGGGCGATCGGACACCAGCACCTCGTCGGCGAACTCGACGACGATGCGCCCTGTGGCGGTAAGGGTCAGGCCCTCGACAAAGCCGCCCTGCCGGAGGCCCTGGTCGGTCCCCAGGTTGATGAACCTCCTGCCGTCATAGGTGAACACGCCGTGTTCGGTGCAGACCAGCATGTAGCCGGCCCGATCCTGGAGCATGCAGGAGCCGCCGAGGCTTGCGAGTCCCTGGTCCGCGTCATAGGTGCGAAAGGTCGTCCGGTCGGCCCGCGCCACCGGCACATGACACAACGCGACCATCGCCAGGACGACTCCGAGCAACGCTCGGATCGATGGGCGCCATACGAGGAAGGCGAAAGCCATGGAACTGTTCCGTCGGCTTGAGAAGGCCCCTCTAAGATCCAGAAGCTAGCGATCAATGTGTCAAGATTACGCAGTTCATCGTAGCGCACAACCACGAAGCCCGGGTGCTGCGAGCACCCGGGCGTTCCGGAAGCGAATTTATTTCAAAAAGCGATGCCGGGCGGTTCCGCGGCTACCGACCTACCATACGCGAGCAGCAGGTCGGGAGGCAGTGGTCAGCTTCTCATCCGGGGTAGTGGTGGGCAACGTTGGGGCCGATGGAGGCATAGGCCAGCTTTGCCGGATGCGCGGCCTGGGCGCCGGTCGTCGCACCGCTGATGGCGGACGCGCCCTGCATGATCGCCGCGATGCGGTGATCGTGGACCGACATGGATGCAACCAGCAGGGCAGCAAGCGCGATGCCGGAGCGTTGGAACGTGAAGCGACGCGAGCCTGTAACCATCACAAGATCCTCCTGGAAGTCATGCCGCCATAATGATCGGCCATGGCAGGAGTGTAGTGATGGTTTCGAGGTTGTTTCAATAGGGAAAGTGGGAATTTTGAACAAAAACGTGAGAATTAATTAGGAATTCTTAATTTAATGCAAGTATAGAGCCTGTTTTGAGACGCTTCGAGCGGATTTTTTTGTTTCATTTCATCGAAAGTACTTGAAGCACACGCGTCCCGATGCGTCGGATGGCCGAACAAAAGGCCTAGCCGGTCAGCCGCCAAACATCTTCACGCGGTTGGCGGCGGCTTCGAGCAGCCGGAGCACCCGCCGCTCGCTGTCGGCGTCCGAGAAGCGCGCCGCCATCGCCTGGGCGGCGATGCGGTAGCCCTT
>CAXSHC010000108.1:3761-8734 GCA_964236745.1 uncultured Acetobacteraceae bacterium | reverse complement strand
GCCGGCTAGGCGGTGACCAGCTTCAGCGGCGTCCTGATCCAGCCGGTCAGCTTCTGGCCGGCGATCTCCTTCATGGCGTTGTCGATGCCGTCGCCGGCGAGCTGGGCGCCGAACTGGTCCACCGTCGCCAGCACCTTGCCGCCCTTGAGCAGCGGCTGGATCGCCGGGATGTTGTCGAAGGACACCACCTTGATCTGGCCCGAGCGCCCGGCGGCGTCGATCGCCTTGACCACGCCCAGCGTCATGGAGTCGTTGGCCGACATCACGCCCTGGATGTCCTGGTGCGCGGTCAGCATGTTGGAGAACACGGTGTTGGCTTCCTCGGTCTCCCAGTGCGCGGTGCGGCTGTCGACCAGGGTGAGCCCGCCGGCCGAGATGGCGTCGGTGTAGCCCAGCTTGCGCTGCACCCCGTTCTCGGCGCCCGGGTTGCCCTCGATGATCACCACCTTGCCGCCGCGCCCCAGCGCCTTGGCCAGCACGTCGCCCGACATGCGGGCGCCGGCGCGGTTGTCCGGGCCCACGAACACGATGTCGACGTGGTGCTTCTTCATCGCCGCCGGGTCGAATGCCACGTCGATGTTGACCACCTTGATGCCGGCGCGGATCGCCCGCACCACCGGCGACAGCAGCGCCCGGCTGTCGGCGGGCGCGATCACGATCGCGTCCACCTTGCGGGTGATCAGGTTCTCCACCGCCGCGATCTGTCCGTCGATGTCGGTCTCGGACTGGATGCCGAGCGGGATCAGCGTCAAGTCGCCGCGCTCCTGCGCGTGGCGCACCGCCCCTTCCTGCATGTCCTTGAAGAACTCGTTGGCCAGCGACTTCATCACCAGCCCGACCACCGGCTTGCGACCTGTCTGGGCCCGGGCGAGTCCGGGTGCGGCTGCGAGCGTGCCAGCGGCAGCGCACGCCGCCAGGAATGAGCGACGATCCATAAAAGTCTCCTCCGCGTGGATCCGGTCGTTGCCGGACCCGATGCGCAGGTTTACCGGTCCCGCCGACCGCGCGATAGGCGCCACGCCGGTGCGATCGTTTCTTTCACGATATCGATGCTCCGGCCGGGGCCGCCATGGTCATGGGGAGCCCGGGCGCGGCGTCGACAGGCGACGGATCCGGATCCGGATCACCGATGCTCCCGCGCGGCCTGTTCCAGGCGGCTGACGCGCTCGTCGAGGTCCATGATCGTGGACAGCGCGGTCTCGGCATCGCCGGCGTTCTCGCGGCGGATCCGCGTGATGTTGAACTCGATCGCCAGCACGCGCCGGTCGAGCCGCGCCAGCACGGCGGTATGGTCGGCCAGGGTGGCGCGGATGCCTCGAAGCGGTTCCAGGATCAGGTTGTCCGTCTGGTCACTCACGGATTCCTCCTAGAGCGCCTGTTCGGTGCAGGCCTGCCCGAAACCGACCGGTTCAGGCAGCGAATCGCGTTGCGCGGTCGGTAGGCTCGTCCAGATGCAGGATCGGGCCCATCGGCACGATCCGGTTCGGGTTGATGGTCGGATGGCTCATGTAATAGTGCCGCTTGATGTGGCCGAGATCCACCGTTTCCGCCACGCCCGCATGCCCGAACAGGTCGCGGGTGAAACCCCACAGCGCCGGATAGTCGACGATCCGGCGCAGGTTGCACTTGAAGTGCCCGTGATACACCGGATCGAAGCGCAGCAGGGTGGTGAACAGCCGGATGTCGGCCTCGGTCAGCGCGCTTCCGAGCAGGTAGCGCTGCGTCGACAGGCGCTGTTCCAGCCAGTCCAGCGTCGAGAACAGCGTCCGCACCGCTTCCTCGTAGGCGTCCTGCGTGGTGGCGAAGCCGGCGCGATACACGCCGTTGTTGACCGTGTCGTAGACGCGCGCATTCACCGCGTCGATCTCCGGCCGCAGCGCCGCCGGGGAATAGTCGCCGGGTGCAGCACCCACCGCATCGAACGCCCCGTTGAACATGCGCAGGATGTCGGCGCTTTCGTTGGACACGATCGTGCGCCGCTGCCGGTCCCACAGCACCGGCACCGTCACCCGGCCGGTGTAGCGCGGCACCGCCGCCGCATAGAGCTGGTGCAGGTGTCCGGCACCCAAAACCGGGTCCGGGACCACACCCTCGCCTGGCTCGAAGCTCCAGCCCTGCTCGCCCATCAGCCAGTGCGTCACCGACACGCCGATCATCGGCTGCAGCCGCTTCAGGCTGCGCATGATCAGCGTGCGGTGCGCCCACGGGCAGGCCAGCGACACGAACAGGTGGTAGCGGCCGGGCTCCGCCTCGAACCCGCCTTCGCCGGTGGGGCCGGGCGCGCCGTCCGCCGTCACCCAGTTGCGGAACAGGCTGTCCTGGCGCTCGAACCGGCCGTCGCGGGTCTCGTACCACGTGTCCTGCCAGTGTCCGTCGACGAGCAGACCCATCGCCCTCAGTCCACCGCGATCATGACGTCGGACGACTTGATCACCGCACTCGCTTCCGCGCCGACTGCGAGGCCCAGCTCGTCCACCGCCTCGTTGGTGATCGATGCCGTCACCACGGCACCGCCGGAAAGCTCCAGCCGCACGTGCGCGGTGGTGGCGCCCTTGTTCACCGCCACCACGCGGCCCTGCAGGATGTTGCGCGCGCTGATTTTCATGTCATGTCCTCCCGATGAGCCGAACGGTCCACTTCATCTCCGGGTTGCCGCGCTCCGGCTCGACGCTGCTCGCGGCACTGCTGCGCCAGAACCCCGGCCTGCACGCCGAGATGAGCAGCCCGGTGGCGGTGCTGTGCGAGCGGGTGCTGCCGGTGATGGGGCAGGGGGAGTATGCGTCCGCGTTCGACGACCGGCGCCGTCACGCCGTGCTGAACGGGCTGATCGACAGCTGCTATGCCGACCTGCCGCAGGACGCGGTGCTGTTCGACACCAACCGCGCCTGGTGCGCGCACATGCGCGTGCTGGCGGCACTGCGTCCGGACGCGTTCGTGGTCGCCTGCGTGCGGAACCCGGTCTGGATCCTCGACAGCTTTGAGCGGCTGTTCCGGCGCAACATCTTTCTCGTGTCCCGCCTGCACGGCTTGTCCCATCCCGCGACCGTGTTCGACCGCGTGGAGCAGCTCATGGCGGTCACGGGGGCGTTCGGTGCCGCCTGGCAGGCGCTGCAGGACGCATACTACGGTGAATGGGCGCACCGGCTGATCCTGGTGGACTACGACGTGCTGGCCGACGAGCCGCTACGCGTCATGGCGCAGCTCTACGACCTGCTCGGGCTGCCGCCGTTCGCGCACGACCCGACGCAGGTCGCCTACGAGGGAGGCGCCGCGTTCGATGCCGCCCTCAACACCCCCGGGCTGCATGCCGTGAGGCCGAAGGTGGAGCGGACGCACCGGCGCACCATCCTGCCGCCGCAGATCGTGCAGCGCCTGGCCAGCACCGCGTTCTGGCGCGATGGGTCGCAAGGCCCGGCGCAGAATCCGGGCGGAGCGTTCGTCATCGCTTCGGACCGGGACCCGTGATCGCGGCCAGCAACGCGCAGCAGACGGCGGCAAGCCACAGCCCCTGTAGGCGCAGCACGGGATACGTCATGGCGCCGGCCATGGCACCGGCGACCAGCGACGCCCACAGCGACGCATAGGGCAGCCAGCCCCAGCGCGGCCCGCCACGCAGCATCCCGGCCAGTTCACGTCCCATCCTGACCAGCGTTCCGGTCATGAAGGTGACGGCCAGGTTGACCGGTCCGGCCTCGCGGACCACGTCGCTTTCCGCGCCGAGCCCGGTTGCCGCCAGCGCCAGCGCCCATCGGTCGCGGCCGAAGCTGGCGGCCAGCGCGGCCAAGCCCAGCAGCAGGGTCACCAGCGACAGCATCCGGCGTTGCCGGCCGGGACCCTCCGGCGCGAGAAGGCCCGCCACCACCACGCCCAGCACGAACAACACGATCAGGCCGCCGGCGGTGCCGGCCACCTGCCGGTCGCCGCTGGCCAGCGCGATCGAGAACCGGGTCGAGTTGCCGCTCATGAAGGACACGAAGAAGCCCTTCAGGGCGAGAAAGCCGAGCGCATCGACATAGCCGGCCAGCAAGGCGAGGATGAGCGCCAGCAGCAGCGCATGCCGGTCGGACCGGCTCATCGGGTGGGTTCGGGACATGGTCGGGACGGGCGGCGCGACGGCATACGAACGAGGCTCCGGCTCGGCGGTCCACGTGGTGATCGCCTGCTACCTCGGCTGGATGCTGGATTCGTTCGACTTCTTCATCATGGTGTTCGTGCTCGACACCGTGGCGCGCGCCTTTGGCGTCAGCATCGGCGCCGCCGCCTTCGCGCTGACCGTGACGCTGGGCTGCCGGGTGGTGGGGGCGGTGCTGTTCGGCCGCATCGCCGACCGCTACGGCAGGCGGCCGACCATGATGATCAACGTGCTGTGCTACGCCGCCCTCGAGCTGCTGTCCGGGCTGGCGCCGAGCTTCACCGTGTTCCTGATCCTGCGCGCACTTTACGGCATCGCCATGGGCGGGGAATGGGGCGTCGGCGCGTCGCTGGCGATGGAAAGCGTGCCGGGACGCTGGCGCGGCACCGTGTCCGGGATCCTGCAGACCGGCTATCCCACCGGCTACCTGCTGGCCTCGCTCCTGTTCATCGCCGAGCCGTGGATCGGCTGGCGCGGCATGTTCATCGCCGGCGCGGCACCCGCGCTGCTGGTGCTCTATATCCGCCGCAGCGTGCCGGAAAGTCCGGACTGGGTGTCGCACGTCGCCGCCTCGCGCGAGCCGATCCTGTCCGTGCTTCGCCGCAACCTTGGCCTGAGCGCGTATGCGGCGGTGCTGATGACGGCGATGCTTTATTTCTCGCACGGCTCGCAGGACCTTTATCCAAATCTGTTCCTGGCCCGCTACCACCACTTCACGCACGCGACCGTCGTCACCATGACGGTGATCTACAACCTGGGCGCCATCGCCGGCGGCCTGTTCTTCGGCTGGTTCAGCCAGAAGATCGGACGCAGGCGCGCACTGGCGATCGCCGCCCTGCTG
>CAXSHC010000108.1:0-3751 GCA_964236745.1 uncultured Acetobacteraceae bacterium | reverse complement strand
GGTTCCTGCTGCAGGCCGCGGTGCAGGGCGCCTGGGGCGTGGTGCCGGCCTACCTGAACGAGATCTCGCCGGCGGCGATACGCGGCACGTTTCCGGGTGCTGTTTACCAGCTCGGCAACCTGTTCGCCGCCCCCAACGCCAACCTCCAGGTCTGGATCGCGAGCTGGCATGGCAGCGACATACGCTGGGCGCTGGCGGGCGTGATCGCGGTGGTGTCGGTGCTGGTCGCGGTGCTGGTGATGCTGGGACGGGAAACACGTGACGTGAAGATGGGGCGCGAACGGTTGGCGGCGGAACCGCGCTAGGCACCGGCATCAGCAGGCGGTCCAGACGATCCTGTGCATCCGGCAGGCGGCCGTCCGATCCACCGACAACGGTTCCGACGCGGCGAAGGACTGGAACCGGAACCGGCTCCCGTTCCCGGCGAGCAGGCGAACAATGGAAACATCCCCCGCCGGCTCCTCGTGAAGCAGCGCGCGGTCGCCCGGACGGAGAAGCGTTTCCGGGGACACGAGCAGGATACCGCCGTCGCGGAACGCAGGCTCGAAGTGCCCGCTGTCGACGCGCACCGCATAGTCGTGCGGGTCGGCCGGCTGCGGAACCTCGATCTGTTCCCAGTTCTCGCGACGGGGGTGGCCGGCCTTGTCGAACAGCTCCGCCTCGCCCAGGCGGGACAACGGCAGCATCGGCAGGTGGCGCTGCCCGCCGCCGCGGTTGTGTCGGGTGGTGGCCAGCGCCCGCGCGCCGCCGACCAGGGCGGTGAACGCTTCCAGGCTGGCGCCGGTCGCGTGCAGCACGCGCGACAGGCTTTCGGTGGAGGGCCAGCGCAGCCCGGTGCGCGTGCTGCGCTTGGAGCGGTTGAAGGTGGTCGGATCCAGGCCGGCGGCGCGGGCGAGGCCGGACGGCGACAAGCCCTTCTCGGCGGCCAGCGTGTCGAGCGCCCGCCAAACGTCCTCGTGCTTCATGGCGGGCGCCGGCTCAGGCGACCTTCCTGATTTCCCGGTCGTGGCGCGCCCGGCCGGCGGGGGTGATCGAGAAGTGGTCGCCGACATGCACGGCAAAGCCCAGCTGTTCCAGCCGTTCGAGGCAGCGGGCGTCCTTCAGCTCGGCGCGGTGCGAGTCCGGGCGGCCGGCGCCGCCGCACAACAGCAGCCGGTGCAGGGCGGAGCGGCAGCAGGTTTCCAGATAAGGCTCGTTCCACATCGACCGGAGGATCGGCGCAGCAACGCTTCGTGGCAAGCGTGTCTTCCGTCCGGCACGCGGATGCGGCAGGAACACCGCCATGAGCCTCGCCCCGCTTTCCCTGCCCCTGCTGCGCCGCCTCGCTCCCGAGCGGGCGCATTCCGTGGCGCTTGCCGCCTTGTCGCTTGGGCTCGGCGGCCGCGCCGGGGCAGGGGAGGATGACGGGCTCGGCGTGGTGGCGATGGGAATGCGTTTCGCCAACCCCCTCGGCATCGCCGCCGGCTTCGACAAGGACGCCCGGGTGCCGCGACCGCTGGCGCGCCTCGGTTTCGGCTTCGTGGAAGCCGGCACGGTGACGCCGCTGCCGCAGCCCGGCAATCCGAAGCCGCGTTTGTTTCGGCTGCCGGGGAACGGTGCCGTGATCAACCGCATGGGGTTCAACAACCAGGGGCTGGACCGCTTCGTGGCCCGGCTGTCGCGGCTGCGGGAGCGTTCCGGGCCGGGCGTACCGTTCGGCGCCAACCTCGGCATCAACAAGGAGCACGCCGACCCGCCGCGCGACTACGCCCGGCTGGCGCGTGCGCTGGCGCCGCTGTCGGACTACCTGGTGATCAACCTGTCCTCGCCGAACACGCCGGGCCTGCGCGCCCTGCAGGGTGTTGAACGGATGCGCGAGCTGCTCGACGCGGTGAGCGAGGCGGCGCCGCAGCGTCCGCCGCTGCTGGTGAAGCTGGCGCCGGACCTGGACGACGCCGTGCTGCCCGAGATCGTGGACACCGTGCTGCATGCCGGCGTGGACGGGCTGATCGTGTCCAACACCCTGCTGGCCCGCCCGCCGGAACTGCAGGGACGCCACGCGGCCGAGGCGGGCGGGCTGTCGGGGCGGCCGCTGCGGGCGCGAAGCACGGCCATGCTGGCGGAAGTGTCGCGGCTCGCGGCCGGGCGGCTGACGCTGATCGGTTGCGGCGGCATCGAGACCGGCGCCGACATCCTGGACAAGGTGCGGGCGGGCGCGCACCTGGTGCAGATCTACACCCGCTTCGCCTACGAGGGGCCTGGCATGCTCCCGCGGTTGAAGCGCGAGCTGCGCGAAGCGCTGCGGGCGGGAGGCTGGCCGACGCTGGACGCCGCGCGCTCGGCCGGACCTTCCGGCGACGCGTTTCCGCGATGATGCACCTGTCCGGGATCGCGCCGCTGTCGGCGCGCTACGACGGCTTCATCGTCGACCTGTGGGGCGTGATCCATGACGGGGTGACAGCCTATCCCGGCGCGATCGAGTGCCTGCACCGCCTGCGCGCGGCCGGCAAGCGCGTGGTGCTGTTGTCCAACGCGCCGCGACGCAGCGAGGCCGCCCAGCACACCCTGCGCCGCATGGGCCTGCCGGACGACGCCTATGACGGCATCATGACCAGCGGCGAGGCCACGCGCGCGGCCCTGCTCGCCCGCACCGACCCGTGGTTCGCCGCCTTGGGCGAGCGCGTGTGGCACCTCGGGCCGGACAAGGATGCGAGCCTGTTCGAGGAGCTGCCGCTCCAGCTCGTGGCCGGACCGGAAGCGGGCGCGTTCATCCTCAACACTGGCCCGGACGACGCGCTCGGTGAAACCGATCCGGAACGCTACCTTGTCCAGCTGCGCCGGGCGGCGGAGCTCGGCATGAGCATGGTCTGCGCCAACCCGGACCTGGTGATCGTCCGCGGTGGCCAACGGCTGATCTGCGCCGGGCTGCTGGCGCGGGACTACGCCGCCATGGGCGGACAGGTGCGGCAAATCGGCAAGCCGTATCCGGAAGTCTATGAACCGGTTCGCGCCATGTTGCGACTGCCCGACGCCCGCATCCTCGCCGTTGGCGATTCGCTTGCCACCGACATCGCCGGCGCGCAGGCGGCCGGGTTCGACTCGTGCTGGGTGCTCGGCGGCATACACGGCGAGGCGATCGGCGATGACCCGGTGCTGGCACAAGCGGAAGCCGATGCCGCCGGGCTGCGTCCGACCGCAATGGTGCCCCGCTTCGACTGGTAGGAGGCCGCCGGCCTAGCGCGGCGCGCGGCTGCGAGGCGCCACGCGCTCCGGCACTTGCGCCGGCAGGGTCGGAGCCGGAACGCCGGTCACAGGCTGCGTCGACCCGGTGCCGGGTGCGGCCATGATGCCAGGCGTGGTCGGCTGCACGCCCGGGTTGGCGAAGCCGCTGGTGCCGAGGCCGTTGGTGCCGGAGCCGGACAGGCCGGTGGCTCCGGTCGCGGAGCCGGCCATCCCTCTGGTAGGGCTGCCGCCGCCGATGGTGGCGGCGCTGGGACCACCGCCTCCGGCTCCGCGCCCGCCTGCGGCACCACCGACCCCGCCGATCTGGGCCACGGCCGGGCCAGCGAGCACCGCGGTCGTCAGGGCGGCAAAGCAGACGGTCTTCATCATGCGTGCGATCATGGTCATTCTCCGAAGCGTAACCGCCTGGACGGCCGCTGCACCGTCAAGCGCGATACGCCGGACCGGTTCGGCCGCCCCTCATCATCATCGCGTGTTAGTATTGCGTGTCAGTTCCTGTCGCGTATCAAGCGTTGCCGGCCTCGTTGAC
>CAXSHC010000107.1:0-8746 GCA_964236745.1 uncultured Acetobacteraceae bacterium | reverse complement strand
GGTAGCACTCGGGCCCGGCATGCTGCTGATGTGGGCGGCTGGCACCGTGGTCGCCCGGGCGTGCCTCGGCCTGCCGTGGCTCCATTGCGCCTTGATCGGCGCGATCCTGGCGCCCACCGACCCGGTGCTGTCCGCGCCGGTGGTGAGCGGCCCGCTCGCCCGCCGCACGGTGCCGGACGACCTGCGTCATGCCATCAACGCCGAAAGCGGCATCAACGACGGGCTGGCTCAGCCTTTTGTCACCATCCCGCTTTTCCTGATCCTGGCGGCCCGGCCCAGCGGACATGGCCACGGCATCGGCGACTGGCTGCTCCACGTGCTTGTGATCGAGGTCGGCAGCGCCGTCGTGCTGGGCAGCGTCGCCGGCCTCGGTGCCGGGCTTTGCATGCGCTGGGCGGATCGCCATCCCGACACCGAACGTTCGTCGATGCTGACCATCGCGCTGGCGCTGGCGCTGGCGGTGCTGGCCGGACTGCACGCGATCGGCGGCAACGGGGTGCTGGGCGCGTTCATCGCCGGCGCGGTGTTGAACGAAAGCTTCAGCGACGAGCACGAGGAGCACCAGGAGCATTTCAACGAGGCGATCGCCCGCTTCTTCGACCTGCCGATCATGTTCCTGCTCGGTGCCGCCGCACCCTGGGCGGCGTGGTACCACATGGGCTGGGCTGCACCCGTCTTCGCGCTGTGCATCCTGCTGTTCCGCCGGCTGCCGGCCTGGCTGGCGCTGGGCGGCCTGATGCCCTGGAACCTGCCGGTGTCGCACCGGCTGTTCGCCGGCTGGTTCGGCCCGGTCGGCGCCGCCGCCCTGTTCTACGCCTGCGACGCCCAGGACAAGACCGGGATCGGCGCGCTTTGGCCGGTGGTGAGCCTGGCCGCCGCCGCCTCGGTGGTCGCGCATGGCATCACCGGCACGCACCTGTCGGTGTTCCTCGGCCGCAGCCGAGAGCGGGGGAGCGCCGCATGATCCGCCTCGGCCTGCTGCTGCTGGTGCCGATGGCGCCATTGCTGCAGTACTTCTTCCACGCGACACCGATCTGGGTGTTCGCGACCGGCATCCTGGCCGTTGCGGTGCTGGCGGACTGGATCCGGGCCGCGACCGAGCAGCTGGCCGGTCATACCGGCCCCGCGGTCGGCGGCCTGCTGACCATCAGCCTCGGCAGCGTCGCCGAGCTGCTGCTCGCCTTGTTCGTGTTGATGCAGGGCGAAGCGGATGTGGTCCACGCGCAGATCACCGGCTCGATCCTCGGCACCAGCCTGCTCGGCCTCGGGCTGGCGATCGTCGTCGGTGGCTGGGGACGCGAGCGACAGTCCTTCAAGCGCGAGCGGGCGGGCCTGTTGTCGAGCCTGCTGATCCTGGTGGTGATCGCGCTGCTGTTGCCGGCGGTGTTCGACTACACCGGCCGCCGCTTCACCCATTCCGGCGGTCTAGGCAGCCGCGACGAGTCGCTCAGCCTCGCGGTGTCCGTCGTGCTGCTGCTGATCTATGTCGGCAACCTTTGCTACACGCTGGTCACGCATCGCGACGTGTTCGGGTCGGGCGAGCAGGAAGGCCGGCCGGACTGGTCGATCGGCCGCAGCCTCCTCGTTCTGCTGGGTGCCACGGTCGCTGCCGCGCTGGAAAGCGAGTTGGTGTCCGGCGCGCTGAGCCAGGCCGCCTCCACGCTTCACCTGTCGACGATCTTTCTTGGCGTCATCGTCATCGCCCTGGTGGGCACGATCTCGGACCTGTTCGCCGCCGTGTGGTTCGCCCGCAAGGACCGGATGGGCCTGGTGATGAGCATCTGCATCGGCTCCGCGATCCAGGTGGCGCTGGTCGTGGCGCCGCTGCTGGTGATCCTGTCCTGGCTGCTGGGCCACCCGATGACGCTGGTGTTCGAGGATCCGCTCGACCTGTTCGCGATCGCCGGCACCGCCTTTATCGTCAACGCCATCGCAGGCGATGGCGAAACCACCTGGTTCGAGGGCATGCTGCTGATCGGGGTGTACCTCGTGTTCGGGCTCGCGTTCTTCTTTATCTAGCCTGGAACCCTGGTGCTGGCGCTTGTGAAGCCTGCGACAGGCGCAGGACGGCGTCCGCCACGACACCACCGCCGTGCACGATGCAGGCGCGGCGTCATCCACGGCATCGGTCAAACGCGCTTCAAACGGCTGGGATCGATCAGGCGGCGGCCGGAAAGGCGGTCGCCGCCGTCCCGAGCCTGCAAGCTGCTTCGGGAAGGAGGGCCATCTCCAGGGCCGGCCCCGTGACCAATGTCCAGAGCGCCTAGGCGTGGGCGGCTGGCTCCACTGTCCCGTGTCTGCTTGCGGCGGACCGGCCGGAGCCTCTGACCCCTGGCCACGCCGCGTCCGTGATGCATTCTCCCCCGCACCCCAGCCGCACCGAACCACGTCGCCGTTTCCGCACGAGCGCCATTCGGGCTAAAACACCTTTCATGTCCTCCGCCGTCCAGACCCCGACCCTTCCGCACGCCCACCAGGCGCCGCTTCCCAAGTCCTGGCCGTTCGAGGAGGCCGCCCGTCTTGCGGCACACATGGAGCGCAAGCCCCATGACGCGCCGGCGCTGCTGGAAACCGGCTACGGCCCCTCCGGCCTGCCGCACATCGGCACCTTCGGCGAGGTCGCCCGCACCTCCTGGGTCGCCCAGGCCTTCACCGCGCTGACCGGCCGCCCCGCCCGCATCCTCGCCTTCAGCGACGACATGGACGGCCTGCGCAAGGTTCCCGACAACGTTCCCAACCGGGACATGCTCGCAGGCTTCCTCGGCCGTCCGCTTTCCGCCGTGCCCGACCCGTTCGGCACCCATCCTAGCTTCGGCGCGCACAACAACTCCCGCCTGCGCGCCTTCCTCGACCGCTTCGGCTTCGACTACGAGTTCGCTTCCGCCACCGAGTACTACCGCGCCGGCCGCTTCGACGAGACCCTGCGCCGCGTGCTCGCCCTGCACGACGAGATCGTCGCCGTGATCGCCCCCACCCTGGGCCCCGACCGTCGCGCCACCTATTCCCCGATCCTGCCGCTGCATCCCGAGACCGGCGTGGTGATGCAGGTGCGCATCGACGCCATCGACGCCGACGCCGGCACAGTGCGCTGGCGCGACGACGCCGGCCGCCCGTTCGAGACCCCCGTCACCGGCGGCCATGCCAAGCTGCAATGGAAGGCCGATTGGGCCATGCGCTGGGCCGCACTCGGCGTCGACTACGAGATGGCCGGCAAGGACCTGATCGACAGCGTGCGCTTGTCGTCCAAGGTCTGTCGCGTGCTGGGCGCCGAGCCCCCGGTCAGCCTTACCTACGAACTGTTCCTCGACGAGCACGCCCAGAAGATCAGCAAGTCCAAGGGCAACGGCTTGTCCGTCGAGGAATGGCTGCGCTACGCCCCGGCGGAGTCCCTGGCCCAGTACATGTTCAACCAGCCGACCCGCGCCAAGCGCTTGTTCTTCGACGTCATCCCGCGCGCCGCCGACGAGTACCTGGCCAATCGTGCCAAGGCCGCCCAGCAGGCCGCCGACCCCGCCCAGGCGCTCGCCCTGCAGGGTAATCCCGCCTGGTTCATCGACCGCGGCGAAACCCCCGGCGCCGGCAGCCCGGTATCGTTCGGCATGCTTCTCAACCTGGCCTCGGTCGCCAACGCCGACACCCCCGACGTGCTGTGGGGCTTTCTCGACCGCTACGCCCCTGGTGCGTCCCAGGGTGCATCCGAAGGCGCGTCCCCGGCCGACCCGCTGCTGGCCCGCCTGGTCGAGCACGCCGTCGCCTACTACCGCGACTTCGTCCGCCCGACGAAGTCCTTCCGCGCCCCGGACGAGCGCGAGCGCGCCGCCCTGGTCGACCTCGCCGAAACCTTGAAAGGCATGGCGCCAGAAGCGCTCCCGGAAGCGCCTCCGGGTGCACTGCCCGACGCACCCCCGGGCGCGATCCCGGACCCGGCCACCGATGCCGAAGCCCTGCAGAACCTGGTGTTCGCCGTCGGCAAGCGGCACGACTTCCCCGAGCTGCGCGCCTGGTTCGGCTGCCTCTACGAGGTGCTGCTGGGCCAGAAGGAAGGCCCGCGCTTCGGCATCTTCATCGCCCTCTACGGCGTCGCGGAAACGGTGGCGTTGATCGAGAGCGCGCTGATACGCCCCGGATCCTGATTCCGTCCCGGAACCGCCGCGTGCTCCACCCTCCGCCGCCCGACGCGACCGAGCCCGCTTCCAGGCCGGTCTGGCGCCGCCTCGCGCGCCGCCTGCCGCCGCTGCTCGGCCTGGTCCTGCTCGCGGCGGCCATCTACGCCGTGCAGAAGGAGTTCCGCCACCTCAGCCTTTCGTCGATCCGCGACAGCATGCTGCGCATCCCCGGCCGCTCCCTGCTCGCCGCCGGCGGCTTCACCCTGCTGTCCTACACGGTGGTGTCGTTCTACGACCGCCTGGCCACTATCCATGTCGGACGTCGCCTCAGCTTCGGCCGCACCGCGTTTGCCGCCTTCTGCGCCTACGTGCTGTCCCACAACCTGGGCTTCGCCACCATCTCCGGTGCCGCGGTCCGCTTCCGCCTTTACGGCAACTGGGGCCTGAAGCCGCTCGAGATCACCCGCATCATCGCGTTCTGCTCCATCACCTACGTGCTGGGCGCCAGCGCCCTGGTGGGCGGTGTCCTCCTCCTGGAGCCGCACGCGCTGTCCATGCTGTCCGCCCGCGTGCCGCACTGGACCCTCACCGCGTTCGGCGTCGCCGCCTGGAGCCTCGTTACGGGCTACCTCCTGCTGTCCGCGCGGCTGCCCTCGATCCGGCTCCGGTTCCGCGCCTGGCAGGTGGTGGTCCCGCTTCCGGGCCTGCGCATGGCGATCGGCCAGGTGCTGGTCGCGGCGCTGGACGTGTCCGCCACCGCCGCGATCGCCTTTTCCCTGCTCCCGTCCGGCGCCGGCCTTTCCTATCCGGCCTTTCTCGCCATCTACATCGCCTCCTACAGCGCCGGCCTCCTGTCCACCGTTCCGGGCGGCCTTGGCGTGTTCGACGCGGCCATGATCCTGGGCCTGTCGCCGTTTCTGCCCTCCACCGCGGCGGTGGTCGTGATCCTGGTGTTCCGCCTGTTCTACTACATCGTGCCGTTGTTCCTGGCCGGCCTGCTGTTCGCCGGCCACGAGGTGCTGCTCCGCGGCGACACCCTGCTGGCCCGTCGACGCGGACCTGCCCGTCCGGCGCGCGTGTCGCCGTCCGCCGTCATCCGCAGCAGCGAGGCCGATTTCGCCGTCACCGTCGCCGTCGCCGCCGTGATGCTGTGCGGCGCCATGCTTCTGGCGCTGGGCCTGGTCGAGCCCGCCGCCGACCTTGCCTTCGCCCTGCCGCCGCCCAGGATGCTGTTTGGCGTCGACAACGGCTTCGCGTGGATCGTCACCGCCGCCGGCGACTACGTTCCGTCCCTCCTCGGCGCGGCCCTGATCGGGCTGGCGATCGGTCTGTCACAGCGCGTCACCCTGGCCTGGGGCGCCACCCTGGTGCTGCTTTGCGCCGCCGCCGCCCTGACCGCGCTGCGTGGCCTGCCGCTGGCGGTGCCGGGCGTGCTGATCCTGGCCGCCCTCGTGGTGGCGCCGTTCCGCTCCTCCTACTACCGACACGCCCGCCTGCTGAGCGAGCCGCTATCGCCCGCGACCGCCGTGCCGCTGCTGCTGCTGCTGGCCTGCCTCGTCACCCTGGGGCAGACCGAGCCGGACGTCAGCGCCATGAACCACAACAGCTGGCTTGAGCTGGTGCTGGGCCAGGGCATGACCGCGCGCACCCGATTGTCGGTCGGCCTGTCCGTGCTGGTCGGCCTGCTGGCGATCGCACGCCTGATCCTGCCCGGCCGGGTGAAGCCGCTGCCCTGGACCATCGACACGGAAGCCCTTCTTCTCGCCTCGGCCCCATCCGGCGTCGACCTGCCTCCCGCAGCGCCCGGCCGCCCGGACGGGCTGGTGGCGGGGGAGACCGGACGGGCGATGCTGCCGTTCCGCCGCCTGGACCGCCTGATCATCGGCCTTGGCGACCCCGCAGGCACCCCGTCCGACCAGGTATCCGCCATCTGGCGCCTGCGCGACCTCGCGGTGCAGGAAGGGCGCGAGCCGATCTTCTGGCGCGTCGGCCCGGCCCTGCTCGACGTTTACGCCGATCTCGGCCTGGAAGCCTGGCCCCTGGACGAGGCGGCGTCCGATCCGGCTTCGCGCTTCCTGTGCTGCCCCGCCCAGCGCGTCGAAGCGTTGCTGGCCCTCCTCACCAACAGCCGTCCGCCCATTCCCCCGCGCCGCTAGAGCATGATCCGTTCGCATCGGCTCACGGAGCATGCTCCAGCCTATTGTCTTGTCGGGCATCTTTATCCGATCGGATGATGCTCCAGGACGCCGTCTTACCTCGCCACCCAGTCGGTGCCGTGGACGTGCTCCTTCCCCGTGGTGAGCCGGAGCCAGCCGAGAACCGGGTTTTCCGCAGTCGGCCGCGAGTTCCTGACCCAGGCCCCCTGCATCCAGGTGCCGGCTGCCGGCATCGCCGGCGCCGCCTCGACCGGCGTCGTCAGGATCGTGTCGTAGCCGGGGCTGGCCGGATCACTGTCCACGTGCAGCAGCTTGAAGCCTGCCGCATGCACCAGCCCCACGCCTTTGTTCGCGGTCGAGAACACGTCCACCTCGACCGGATCGCCTTCCACCAGGTTGTTCTCCACCAAGTATCCGCCGGTCGGGTCCGACGGGTCGATGTTGGTGCCGTAGCAGCAGTTGCGCACCGTGTTGCCGCGGAACACGAGGCCGCTTCCCTGGTTGCTGTAGAGCGCCATCGGCCCGCCATTGTCGGCCCACGTGCCGTTGCGGCCGCGCGACGCCGACGCGAAGAACGGATCGAGGTCGAACAGGTTGTGCTCGACATACGCGTTCATGGTCATGTCGCCGTTGACCAGCACGCCGAAGCCCGACATGTCGACCACGTGGTTGGCGCGAAAGCCGATGTCGCCGAAATGCCCTGACCCGCTCAACACCAGCGCCGCGTACAGCCCGCTGAACCCGTTGCCGACCACCAGCACGTCGCGCACGAACCCGCCTTCGATCCTGACCCCGTTGTTGCGCAGGTCGTTCTCCGACAGCGACGGGTCCTTGGTGCCCGTCTTGGAGGTGAGCATGCCCTGCTTGTAGTCGGAGAACCGCTTGAACCGCGGGTCGGTGCCGTCGCAGGCGGGCAGGCTGCGGCCGACATGGTTGCCGCTGATGACGATGCTGTAGGCGCCCGTGGTCGGCACCGCCGACGAGGTGCTGTTGGCGAGGAAGTCGGCATACGGGTCGGCCACGGCACCGGTGCCCGGGCTGGTCTCGCCCGGTGCCGCAGCGCGGCTGCCGGCCCTGCCCGAGAAGCCGTCGATCAGGATGGCGTCGGCATCGCCGTTCATGGCGTCGACGTTGTTGCGCCGGAGCAGGTTGGTGATGGTGTTGCCGGTGATGGCGACCGAGTGCGTCGCCGACACTCCTTCCTGCACCTGGCTGTCGTCCGGCGCCACCGTCTGCACGTTGATGCCGAGCTCCAGCACCGTGTCCAGCATGTTGCCGCAGATCACGGTCTGCCGCGCCGCCAGCACACGGATCCCTTGCGCGTCGAAGATGTGGTTGCCGCTGATCAGCAGGTTGCGCCGCACGCCAAAGGTGTCGAACACGTCCGAATGCACCGAGATCGCGTCGTCGCCGATATGGGAGATGCGGCATCCGGTGACGGACACGTTGGAGCATTCCGACAGGTTGATGCCGTCGGTGGCGGTGTGCCGGATCACGCAGCCGGTGACGGCGACCTCCGTGCTGGCCCGAACGCACAGCCCGAAGCCGCGCGTGTACTCCGAAACCACGTTGTCCAGCGTCACCCCGTCGACGCCCACCAGGAAAACCGGCGTCCCGCTGGCGACACCCACCATCGCCGTGGCCGGGTCCCAGGTGCCACGGAAGCACAGGTTGCGGATCCGGATGTCCGACAGGCGGGACGTCTGCGTGGTGGTGAACAGGTTGAAGGTGGTGGTCTCGTTCCAGCTGACGATGCTCCCGATCGCATCCTCGCCCTCGATCGTGGTACGGGACGGGATGCAGAAATCGTCGTTCGACGTGCTGTCGAGCCGCGTGATGCCCATCGGCAGCACGATGCGCGTGCCGGGGTTGCTGCCCGCGAATGCCAGCGCCTGCTTCATCGCCGCGTTGTTGTTGCCCACCGTGCCGTCGGCGCCGTGCTCGGCGAGCCTGTACACGCGGCCGGTGCCGGCCGCCTCGGTGTCACCGTCCATTCCTATCGATCCGCCACGGGCATCCGGGTCGCGATCGTGCCGCAGCGTGTCATGACGGAGCTTCCTTTGTTGACGTGGATGAGGCTGGACCAGGCTGGAGCGGAAACGGCGCGACGGCCCGCCCCGGACGCAAGGACAACCCGAGCCAGGCCGCCGGCAACGTCGAACCGCCGTGCCAGCACCGGCACCCCGTGACCGCTGCAAGGTCGCGCGGCTGATCCGGCGGCACAAGTCCCCGCACCTGCTTCCGCCTGTTTCCCGGCCCACCGTTGCTGCTCGATCCGGCCGCCATGATAAAGTCGACGCAAACGATTTCCTGGTCACGACGCGAGCGGGTTCCATGGCAGCAGTTCAGGGTGTCGAAAGCGTCCCGACGGCCGCCGACAACGCGCCAACCATCTCCGACCTGATAAACAACGGCCGTCTCGGCGACGCTTCTCGAGCGGCGCATGTGGCGCAGCTTCGGCGTCCTAGCCTCGTTGCGCCACAG
>CAXSHC010000106.1:0-8770 GCA_964236745.1 uncultured Acetobacteraceae bacterium | reverse complement strand
CGATCCTGACCAACCTTCAGCCGCGCGACGTGCTGTTCATCGACGAGATCCACCGGCTGCAGCCGGCGATCGAGGAGATCCTGTATCCGGCGATGGAGGACTTCCAGCTCGACCTGATCATCGGCGAAGGGCCGGCGGCGCGCTCGGTGCGCATCGACCTGCAGCCCTTCACCCTGGTCGCCGCCACCACGCGCGCCGGCCTGCTGGCGACGCCGCTTCGCGACCGCTTCGGCATTCCGCTCAGGCTGGTGTTCTACACGCCCGAGGAGCTGCAGCGCATCGTGTCGCGCGGGGCGGAGAAGCTGCGCTTCGCGCTCCATCCGGACGGGGCCGAGGAGATCGCCCGCCGTTCGCGCGGCACGCCCCGCGTGGCCGGCCGGCTGCTGCGCCGGGTGCGCGACTTCGCGTCCGTCGGCCGCACCGCGGACGGTCCGGTGGACCGGGCGCTGGCCGACGCGGCGTTGTCGCGGCTGGAGGTTGACAAGCTGGGGCTGGACGCGATGGACCGCCGCTACCTCCGGCGCATCGCCGAGCACCACAACGGCGGACCGGTGGGGGTGGAAACCCTGGCCGCCGCCCTGGCGGAAGCGCGCGACACCCTGGAGGACGTGGTGGAGCCCTTCCTGATCCAGGAGGGCCTGGTGCTGCGCACCAGCCGCGGCCGCGTGCTGGCCGATCGCGGCTGGGCCCATCTCGGGCTGAAGCAGCCGGCCGGCGAGCGGCTGCAGTTCGACCTCCTGTCCGAGGACTGAGGCTTCCCATGCCGGCGCATCGCTGCGCGTTCCGGGTGTATTACGAGGACACCGATGCGGGCGGGGTAATGTATCACGCCCAGTACCTGGCGTTCGCCGAGCGCGGCCGCAGCGAGGCGCTGCGCGAGGCGGGCGTGCCGGCGACAACGCTGCTGGAAGGTCACGGCATCGCCTTCGTGGTGCGCAGGCTCCAGGCCGAGTACCTGCGCCCGCTCCGGCTCGACGATCTGGTGACGGTGGAAACCGTTCTGCTGGAGCGGCGTGCCGCTAGCCTTCGTTTGCGGCAAACCCTGTCGGCCGCCACCGTGGCCGCCATCCTCGACGTCACGGTGGCGACGGTGCGCGTGGCCGATCTGCGCCCGGTGCGCCTGCCCGAACCGTGGACCACGGTGCTGGACGGTCTCGCCGGCTGATCCGCGTCTCCAAAAGTGGTCCTGCGTCACGCCCATTGGGACACGCCGCCGTGAGGCCGGGTTAAAAACCGGCCATATGCAACAGGCTAGGGGACAAAGCTTCTGCTCCGGCTGAAAACCCTCTAGGGAAGCCCGGCGGAACGAAGGGCATCCCGGCCGGCCGGCCCGGTGCTGCGAAGGAGGCGTGTTTGGATCGGGCGGTTGATGCGGCGAACCTGGCTGCGGCGTCGGGCGGGGACCTTTCGCTTTGGGGCCTGTTCATCCAGGCCTCCTTTGTCGTCAAGCTGGTGATGCTGGGGCTGATCGCCGCCAGCGTGTGGGTGTGGGCGATCATCTTCGAGAAGACGGTCTCGGTGCGGCGCGCCAACCGGCAGGCGGCGGGCTTCGAGGACCGGTTCTGGTCCGGCGGCAGCCTGGACGACCTTTACGAGACCGACGGCGCCAAGCCCGCGCACCCGATGGCAGCCGTGTTCGGCGCGGCCATGGGCGAATGGCGACGCAGCGCCCGCGTGTCGGGGGCGGACCTGTCGCGCGGCAGCGTGCGCGAGCGCGTGGACCGCGCCATGGCCATCACCGTGACGCGCGAGCTGGAGCGGCTGGAGCGCTGGATGATCTTTCTCGCCACCGTGGGCTCGACCGCGCCGTTTATCGGCCTGTTCGGCACCGTGTGGGGCATCATGCACTCGTTCTCGGCCATCGCCGCCATGCACAACACCAACCTCAGCGTGGTGGCGCCCGGCATCGCCGAGGCGCTGTTCGCCACCGCGATCGGGCTGGTGGCGGCGATCCCGGCGGTGATCGCGTACAACAAGATCAACCAGGACCTGTCCCGGTTCGCCGCTCGCCTGGAAGCGTTCGGCACCGAGTTCGGCGCGATCCTGTCGCGCCAGTCCGAGGAAAGGGTCTGACCGGCGATGGCGATTCAACTCGGCGGCGGCAGGAACGGCGGACTGGGCGGGCGGAGCCGGCACCGGCCGATGTCGGATATCAACGTCACCCCGCTGGTGGACGTGATGCTGGTGCTGCTGATCATCTTCATGGTCACGGCGCCGCTCATGACCAGCGGCGTGAACGTCGACCTGCCCAAGACCAACGCGGCGCCGATCAACGCCGACACCAAGCCGATCACGCTGACCATCAAGGGCGACGGCTCCTTGTTCCTGGGCGACGACGCGGTGACGGTGGACGGGCTGGTGGCCAAGCTGCAGGCGGCGTCGCAGAACGACCCCAACCACCGCATCTTCGTGCGCGGCGACCAGCACATCGACTACGGCCGGGTGATGCAGGTGATGGGCACCATCACCGGCGGCGGCTTCACCCACGTGGCGCTGCTGGCCGAGCAGCCGCAGCCCGGCGCGCCGGCCGCGCCGTCGCACTGAACGCCGGCCTCGCTGGAGCCCAACGTGGTCCGGACTCGACCTGACGACACCAGCCGCCTGAAGCGGGCCGCCCTGGTTTCCGGCGGCCTGCATTTGGCTCTGGTGCTCTGCTTCATCATCGCCATCCCGCCGATCGCCAAGCCGCCCGAGCCGCCGGAGGCGCCGGCGGTCGAGATGGACTTCACCGGCCCGCCGTCGCAGGCCCGTCGCGGCGACCAGCCCACCACCAAGCCGGTGCCGGCCCCGTCGGCGGCGGAGAAGACAGCGCCCGTGTCGCCCACGCCGCCCGAGCCGGTGCCGGTGGAGGAGCCGCCGCCGCCGCCGCCGCCGCCCACCCCGGCGCCGCCGCCGCCGGAAGCGGTGCAGACGCCGATGCCGCCGCTCGACATTCCGCCCAAGATCCAGGCGCCGTCGCCGGACGCCGTTCGCGCGCCGCCGCCCAAGCCGGCGCCGCCGGCGCCCAGCCACGCGGTGTCGCCGCCGACGCCGCATCCGCAGCCCGACCTGCCGAAGATGACGGTGCCGTCGCACCTGACGCAGCCCAACAAGACCACGAACGCGCAACCGGAAACCCATTCGCTGCTGGCGACGCTGGAGAAGTTCCGCGCCGACCAGCCGCAAACCCATCCGCCGCGCCACCGCGCCAACCCCGACCAGGGCGGCTCGCCCTCCCGCGCCGGCGACGTGACCGGGCAGCTCAGCGCCGGCGCGCAGCGCGCCATCGGCGGCTCGGTGCGGCGCTGCTACGCCGAGGATACCGAGGCCAAGAACTACGCCAGCTTCACCGCTCACCTGCTGGTGACGGTGGACGCCACCGGCGAGGCCCGCCTGGTGGATTTCAAGCCGGACACCGCAGCCCGCATGGCGGCCGACCCCGGATACCGGGCGCTCGCCGAGCGCGCGCGCGACGCGGTGCTGAACCCGACCTGTTCCAAGCTGCCGATCCCGGCCAACCTGCTGGGCCGCACCCAGCAGCTCAGCTTCGTTTTCCGCCCGTGACGCTTCGGCCGTGACGGGCGAGACCAAGGAGACCGCCATGTCCATCATCAGAGCCAATGGCACCGGCACGGGCGGCGACGGTCTGACGCGTCGGCGCCTGGTCGGCGGCGCCCTCGCCGGCGGCATGCTCGCCACCCCGCTCGCCGCCTTCGGCCAGGGCGTGCCGGGTACCGCACCCGCTTCCGCTTCCGCCTCCAACGCCCCCGGCGGGGCCGAGATCACCGTGGACCAGGCGCGCACCGCGCCGATCCCGATCGCGATCCCCTCGTTCGGCCCGGGCATCGGCGAGCAGATGACGCAGGTCATCAACAACGACCTGGCGGGCTCCGGACTGTTCCGCCCGCTCGGCGCCGCCGCGTCGGCGGGCGGCCCCGGCACGCCGGACTTCGCGTCCTACAAGAGCATGGGCGCGCAGGCGCTGGCCCAGGGCAGCACCTCCGGGTCGGGCGCCGGGGTGCGGGTGGAGTTCCGGTTGTGGAACGTGCTCACCGGGCAGCAGCTGCAGGGCACCGCCTACACCACCAGCGGCGCCAACTGGCGGCGCATCGCCCACATCATCGCCGACGTGATCTACGAGCGCATGCTGGGCGACAAGGGCTACTTCGATACCCGCATCTGCTACGTGGCCACCTCCGGCCCGCGCTCGCACCAGACCACCCGGCTCGCGATCATGGACCAGGACGGCGCCAACAACCGCACCCTGACCAGCGGCGAATGGCTGGTGAAGACGCCGCGCTTCCATCCCACCCGCGACCAGATCGCCTTCATGAGCTACGCCAACGACCGGCCGCGGGTATACCTGTTCGACCTCGGCAGCGGCCGGCAGCAGGTGCTGGGCGAGTTCGCCGGCATCTCCTTCGCGCCGCGCTTCTCGCCCGACGGCGGCTCGGTGGTGATGTCCGCGACCCGTGGTGGCGGCTCCGACATCTACACCGTGGGGCTCGGCGGCGGCAGCCCGCGCCGCCTGACCAACTCGGGCGCGATCGACACCAGCCCGTGCTACAGTCCCGACGGCAGCCAGATCGTGTTCAACTCCGACCGCGGCGGCAGCCCGCAGCTCTACATCATGGGAGCGGGCGGCGGCGGCGCGCGCCGCATCTCCTACGGCTCCGGCCAGTACGGCTCGCCGGTGTGGAGCCCGCGCGGCGACCTGATCGCCTTCACCCGCATCGGCTCGGGTGGCTTCTCGATCGGCGTGATGGCGCCGGACGGCACCGGCGAGCGCATCCTGACGCGCGGCTTCACCGTGGACAGCCCCACCTTCTGCCCCAACGGCCGCGTCCTGGCGTTCGACCGGCGGGCGGCGGGCGGGTCGTCCTCGCTCGGGCAGATCGACATCGCCGGCTTCAACGAGCGTTCGGTGCCGACCCCCGGCGGTGCCGAGGCGCCCGCCTGGTCGCCGTTGAAGGGCTGAAACGATCCCGGCTCGACACACCGCCAACTAAAAGTGACGACGTGGCACGGATCGAATCGGTGGCGACAACGTTGCCGACTTGACCGGAAGCGAAACGAGGCAGTAATCGGCGTGAGGCCATAAGCCACTCGGCGTTCGCTCCCGTGACAGCTCCCTCGATGTGCCCGGCCATGCCCACCAGCCGGTTGAACCGCTCACGCCACACCGTTTTCCAGGAACCAGCATCATGAAACTGAAGCTTCTCGGGGCGCTCGCTCTCGTCGCGGCGCTTGCGGCATGTTCGGACGACAAGGCGGCCAACAGCGGCTCCGCATCGGGCCTCGGCGCCACCTCCGCGCCGACCGGCGCCGCCGCTCCGGGCAGCGAGGCCGACCTTGTCGCCAACGTCGGTGACCGCGTGTACTTCGAGCTGGCGCAGAACACCCTGTCGAGCGAGGCGCAGGCCACGCTCGACCGCCAGGCCGCCTGGCTCGCGCGCTACCCGCAGGTCACGGTGCAGGTCGCCGGCAACTGCGACGACCGCGGCACCGACGAATACAACATCGCGCTGGGCAACCGCCGCGCCAACGCAGCCCGCGACTACCTGGTCGCCAAGGGCGTGTCGGCCGACCGTCTTTCCACCATCTCCTATGGCAAGGACCGTCCGACCGCCACCGGCGACGACGAGCAGTCCTGGTCGCAGAACCGCAACGCGATCACCGCCGTCCGCTAGCCGCGTCCGTTTGGCCTGAAGCCGCGTGCCCCGGGGGTCACTTCCCGGGGCGTTCGCGTTTGCAGGCAGGCGCGTCCCGCACGGCAACTTCATGCGGCGACCGATCTGTCCTAGCCTTCGCCGCCGGTTCGGCGCGTTCGGGGTCGACGAGTTCGGGGCCGACGAGTTCGAGGATTGTCCATGCGTCCTGTGTCTTCCGTATCGCGATGCGCGATCGTGCTGTTCGGGCTGGGTGCTGCGGCCGTGAGCAGTGGGTCCGCCCAGGCCCAGATCCAGAGCCGGGAAGGGATCTCGCTGCAGAACCAGATCCTGGAGCTGCGGCATGAGCTGGAGCAGGTGGAAAGCGGTGGCGGCGGTGGTGGCGGCGCACCGGTCGCACCCCCGATCGGTGGCGGCCAGGGTGGCCAGGGCGGACAATCCGGCTATGTCGACCCGGGGCTGGCGCCGCAGCTGCTCGATCGTGTGCAGACGCTGGAACAACAGGTGCGCGACATGCGCGGCGAGCTCGACCAGCTCGCCAACCAGGTGCAGCAGCAGAACGCCGCCTTGTCCAAGCAGATCGGCGACATGAACTTCGCCCTGCAGCAGGGCCATGGCGGCGCCCCGGGTCCCGGCGCGGAGCCTGCGCAACCGGGTGCGCCGACCGCCGCTTCACCCCGGCAGGCCGTTCCGGCGGCCCCTTCAGCGCCGCCGCCGCCGGTGCGGCACACGCCGGAATCGGCGCTGGCGGCCGGCAACGCGGCGCTGTCGCGGCACGACTATCCCGCGGCACAGGCCAACGCGCAGGAAGTGCTGTCGGGCCCGCGCAACCCGCGCCAGATCGACGCGCAGTTCCTGCTGGGCCAGTCGCTGGCGGGCCAGCACCAGTACCAGCAGGCGGCGGTGGCGTACTACGACACCTATAACCGCGCGCCGCGCTCCGGGCGGGCGCCGGACGCGCTGCTCGGCGTCAGCGCGTCGCTGATCGCCCTCGGCGACAAGGGCTCGGCCTGCCAGGCGCTGGGCAAGCTCCGTGCCGAGTTCCCGTCTCCGCCGCCACGCGTGCGCAGCGCGTCCGCCGCTCTGCGCGGCCGCGCCGGCTGCCACTGAGCGAGGCATCGTCGCAGGCGGAGCCGGTCGGCGACGACGAGTTCGCCCTTCTGATGCGGCCGCTCGGTCCCTGGCCCGGGCCGGGCGCGCGGTGTCCGGTCGCGGTGGCGGTGTCCGGCGGCGCGGACAGCACCGCCCTGGCCTGGTTGTCGCAGCGCTGGGCTGCAGCACGCGGCCTGTTCCTGCTGGCGCTGTTGGTGGATCACCGACTGCGCCCGGAATCGGGCGCGGAAGCGGCGCGAACCGTTGCCGGCCTCCGTGCGCGCGGCGTCGACGCCCGGCTGCTGACGGTGCGTGAGCTTCATCCCGGTCCGGCTCTCGCCAGGCGTGCCCGCGACGTGCGCTACCGGCTGCTGACGGATGCCTGCCGCGACGCCGGCGCGATCGACCTGCTGCTCGGCCACCATGCCGGCGACCAGGGGGAAACGGTGCTGATGCGCGCCCGCGCCGGAAGCGGCCCGGACGGCCTGGCCGGCATGGCGGCCCTCCTTGAGACCGACGCGCTGCGCCTGGTCCGCCCGCTGCTGCCGATCCCGCCGGCCCGGCTGCGTGCCACGCTGTCCCGGCACCGGATCGGCTGGATCGAGGACCCGTCCAACCGGGACGAGGCGGCACAACGGGTCCGGCTCAGACAGGAGCTGTCCCGGTCGGGGGAAAGTGCTGCATACCTGCTGCAGGAGGCCGGCACCGCCGGCGCCCTGCGGATGCGCCGCCAGACGGGCGATGCCCACGTGCTGGCAGCCGGCGCCGTGCTTCGTCCGGAAGGGTTCGCCCTGCTGCCGCCGGCGCTGCTTCCGGCTGATGCGCTCGCCGCCCTGGTGCGAAGCGTCGGCGGCAACCGCTACCCGCCGTCGCGCCCGGCCATCGACCGGCTGCTCCGCTGCCAGCACCCGGCCACTCTGGCCGGCACGCGGCTGCTGCCGGCGGGCCGCTTCGGGCCGGGCTGGCTGCTGCTGCGGGAAGCGGATGCGATCGGCGATGCGGTCGATGCCGTCGACGGCGCGCGGTGGGACCGGTTCTTGCTCGACGCTGCCGGAACCGTTGTGCCGCCGGACGCGCGGATCGGGGCGCTCGGTGCCGAGGCGGCCTTGTTCCGTCGCCGCTCGATGCTGCCCGCTGCCGTGCTGTCCACCCTGCCGGTGCTGCGACAACACGGCATGCTCCGGGCGGTGCCGCACCTCGGGTGGGCGACCGGGCCGGCGTGGGCCGCCTTGCGGTTCGCGTATCGCCCCGCCGTGCCCGCTTCCGACGCCGCGCTGTTCAACGTTGGTTAGGGTTTGGCGGGACATCATGCCGAAGCGGCACTTTCCACGGTGCGTGGTCGTCCCAATCTGTAGTTCCGAACGGAGTGGCTTCGGCACACCGGTCGTTTATGATCATCCGACCCGCCCTCGTGGCGGGCGGCTCCGGCTGCACGTCGAGCGGGGAAGCGGAAGACGAAGATGAGCAATTTTGGGCGGAACCTGGCCCTCTGGGTCATCATCGCGCTGCTGCTGGTGCTGTTGTTCAGCGTGTTCCAGCCGGGCAGCGGGCAACGGGCGGCGCAGCAGCTGGCCTATTCGGACTTCGTCGGCGACGTGAACGCGGGTCATGTCCGCTCGGTCGTGATCCAGGACCACAACGTGTCCGGCGTGCTGACCGACGGCACCTCGTTCGAGACCTACACCCCCGAGGACCCCAGCCTGGTGTCGCGCCTGACCGGCAAGGGCGTCGAGGTGGTGGCCAAGGCCGAGGACAGCGACGTCAACCCGCTGTTCCGCTACCTGCTGCAGTGGGCGCCACTGCTGCTGATCATCGGCGCGTGGTTCTTCGTGATGCGGCAGATGCAGTCCGGCGGCGGCCGCGCCATGGGCTTCGGCAAGTCCCGCGCCAAGCTGCTCACCGAGAAGCAGGGCCGCATCACCTTTGACGACGTGGCCGGCATCGACGAGGCCAAGAGCGAGCTCGAGGAGATCGTGCACTTCCTCAAGGACCCGCAGAAGTTCCAGCGCCTGGGCGGCAAGATCCCCAAG
>CAXSHC010000105.1:7804-8842 GCA_964236745.1 uncultured Acetobacteraceae bacterium | reverse complement strand
CCACTGCCAGCCAGCAGCGCCACTGCCTCACGCTTGAACTCGGGGGTGAACTCCCGTCTCGTCTTCGCCATCAAACACCTTCCCGCTCGAACAAAGCGTATCAGAGGTGTCCGCAAACTCGGGGGAGGATCATGTGTTCTCCTGCTCCAGCTGCTTCAATCGCCGAACTTGATCCAGCTTCAACCCGCCATACTCGGCACGCCACCGGTAGTAGGTCGCTTCCGTCACCCCAATCGCCCGCGCCCCGTCCGCCACCGTCCGGCCTTGGCCCACCAGAACCTCCACCTGCCGGAGCTTGGCCACGATCTCCTCCGCCTTGTGCTGCTTGCGCGCCATCCAACCCCTCCAAACCAGTCCGCCGATCTCACATCATCGGCGGACCGCTTCTAAGGGGGCAGGTCACCCAGGCGACGGGTCAAACGAAAGAGGCTGGATGCCGACGGTCAGGAGTGTAAGATCCCGTTCCCGAAACGACGATCATCCCGCGAAACCTCGCTGAGCGCGTTCGCAAATCACCGGTCGAAGACGACCATCACTGGCGGCGGGGGAGAACCGAGCATGCGGATCGGCTTCAACAAGGCAGTCCGCGGACTGCTCGTCGCCACCATCGCCGGCTCCGCATCGCTCGGGGCGTGGTCCGCTTCGGCTGCCACCAGCTGCGATGGCCTGAAGCGGGCCGTCATCCCCCACACGGTCGTCCAAACCGCCGAGGCGATCCCGGCCGGCTCCTACACGACGGCCGACCACGTGGTGCGCTCCGGCCTGCCGGCCTTTTGCCGCGTCGTCGCCAACGTCCGCGACGCACCCGACTCCGACATCCATGTCGAGATGTGGCTGCCGCAGACCGGCTGGACCGGCGTGTTCCACGCGAACGGCAACGGCGGCTACGGCGGCGACCTTTCCAACAGCTATGACGGGTTGGAGGCGGGACTGAAGCGCGGCTACGCCTCCGCCGCGACCGACATGGGCACGGCGCCATCGACCCCGCTCGACGGAGACCCGCTGATCGGCCATCCGCGGAAATGGAAAGACTGGGGC